>NZ_JBFWMI010000103.1:0-11315 GCF_050251695.1 Macellibacteroides sp. | reverse complement strand
CGGATCGTTCTAATGTAGGAGGTGCAAGCGAAACGAATCGTTCTAATTCAAACAACCGGAGCAATAACAATGATCGTTCAGGTTCTGTAAACAGATCTAATGAGAATCAGAACAGACAAAATAATGCATCGGAAGCTGTTAAGGATTCGCAACGTACCAATTATTACGGACGTCAGATTGGTCAGCCTGTAAAGGTAGAACGTCAAATGAGGAAAGAAGAACAGAACGTTACCCGTAGCGAATCAAATAATAGCAGTCGTAGTTCACGCAGCAGTGTAAGTAACAGTTCTCGTAGTAATACAGAAACGAAAAGCACCGAAAGCAAAACTTCTACGGAATCAGGACGTACCCAAGTAAAACGTAGATAATAAAGAAGGACGCTATATTTCCTTCTCGTAATAACAAAAAGGGTAAGTCAAGATTTTGACTACCCTTTTTTATTCCCCAAAATGGGATGTAGTAATTTGTTTTTATCTTTTATGATGTTAGTTTGCCTATTTAGCTTCAAAAAACTTTGTTATTAGTCGGAATTCGTTGAATTATTAATTAGCTATATTTGTATTTTATTAATTAATAATAACTGAATAAGTTTGCGCTATAATATAAAAAACTCGTTCTTTGCTAACATAAGGATTATGTAAGATGTTGATCACTAAACACTAAATCTTCTAACAATGAGAAAAAGTATATTATGTGTAATTTTAGGATGTTTCTTTAGTATTTTATGCCACGGCCAAGTTTCGTTTGGAGTTAATGCATCTATAACTTCATCAACCCTTTCTGAAAATTTTGCTAAAAGTAAAACAGGTATACAGATTGGTGTGCTATGTAATTACGAGTTAAATGAAGACTTAACTCTTTTAAGCGGACTGGGATATGTGGTTAAAGGTGTTAACGGATTGTGGAGCGACTTGAACTATTCTCAGCAGTTGAAAATGTTCGATGTCCAACTATCATATCTGGAACTTCCACTATCTTTAGGATATAAAATTCCTATTGGGAACAATATCAGACTAATTCCTAATGTAGGTATTTTTGTTTCGTATGGTTTACATGGTCATAGTGAGATTAAATCCATAAATTTTGAAGCAGAAGAAGTTTTCCGGTTTGCAGATAACAGCTGGAATCCATTTAATGACGAAAAGTTTAATGATTGGGCGAAAACGACTGTAACAGCCTTCGAACGTTGGGATTATGGAGTACGTTCCGGATTAAATATAGAAGCCGGTAATATTATATGCCACGGAGCATATGATTTAGGATTCAATAAAGTGTGGAATGGTTATGGAAAAATGGGCAATGCCTTAAAAAGCCGAAGTCTTATAATCGGCATTGGCTATAAGTTCTAAATAAATTCCTGTTTAATTGATATTTGGATTAGCATTAAAAAGATGTTCCCCGTTGTATATTGATACGACGGGGAATGTTTTTATATGGGTGATATGAACAAGTGTTCAAAACTATTTATATCTTTGCTGCCATAAAAGACCTTCATTTATCTGTGGAGGAACAATTTTATAGTATTATTTAAATGTAACAAGTATGAAAATAGCAGTGCCGGTAAAGGATAATAACCAGATAGATGCACACTTTGGACATTGTGCTTTTTATCAGATTTATGAGATTTCGTCTAATCAGGTTGTCTCTGTAACAAAGATGGATTCACCACAAGGTTGTGGATGTAAGTCGAATATCGCCGAGGTGTTTGAGCAGGAGGGGGTTAAGCTAATGATTGCCGGAGGTATAGGCGATGGCGCTATCCAAAAACTGAATACGCATGGAATTTCTGTTATCCGCAATTGTACAGGAGATGTAACCGAGTTGGTTACCCGATATCTGGATGGCGACTTGAAGGATGGCGGTCATACTTGCGATGCACATGCGGAGGGGCATACTTGCAACCATTAATCATAATTTATCTATGAGTTTAAAGTATAAGGAATATAAAGAGGCGAATATCCTGTTTCTGAAAGAAAATCTGAAGGAGGAGGGTGTCGAGGTGCTGCCTTGCGGGGTACAATATAAAGTGTTGGTAAAGGGTAAAGGAACAATCCCTACCGCCAAAAGCATGGTGCAGGTACATTATAAGGGTACCTTAATTAACGGTAAGGAGTTTGATAACTCTTTTAAGAGAAACAGACCGGAGTCTTTCCGTGTAAATGAGGTGATAAAGGGTTGGCAGGAGGCTCTTAAAGTGATGCCTGCCGGTTCTCGCTGGATACTTTATATTCCCTGCGAACTGGGGTATGGATCCATGCCGGACCCAATTATCAAACCCTATTCTACCCTTATTTTTGAAGTAGAGTTGCTAGCCGTTAAATAGTCGGCAGGTATTAAATGGATGTTTAAAGGTGGGATGCCAGAATTTGCTTAAGCGCATCCACCCAAGGATCGGAGTCATTCAGACTCTCCACCAAAGTGAGCTGTTCTCCTCCGGCAGCCATGAATTCATTTTTGTATTCGTGTCCGATCTCGTCGGTTGTTTCAAGACAGTCGGCCGTAAATGAGGGAGCTACCACAAGCAGACGTTTTATTCCTTTTTGGGCAAGCTTGTTCAATGTTTTATCGGTAAAAGGCTGCATCCAGTTACTGGAAAGACGTGACTGAAATGCGGTGGTAAACTTGTCGCTCTGCAGGTTTAGTTTTTCAACTAGCAGACGGGTGGTTTCGTAGCAGGCTGCCTTGTAACAGAATTGTCCGTGGGGAGGCATTGCCTTCTCGCATTCACATTGGGCGGAAGGGATGCCCGGGTGACTTTTATCATTGTGATTGTTTGGCAGTCCGTGATAGCTGAATAGTACAAAGTCGTATGTACTTGGCTGGTATGTGGCTATACGTTGAGCAAATGCGTCCACAAAGGCCGGGTGGTTGTAAAACTGATTGATAAAATGCACGTGCGGTATGGTGTTCCATTTTCCGATCTCTTCCATTACGGCCTGCGAGGCTGTACCACTGGTTGATGAGGCATATTGGGGAAACATCGGCAATACGATTAACCGGGTGTAACCTCCTTCTTTAATGCTTTCGGCAGCCTTGCGGATAGAGGGCTCCTGATAACGCATGCCCACAAACACATCGGCTTGGCACTCCAGACTTTTTTGTAGTTTTTCCTGCAGTCTGAGGGTATTGATCAGCAACGGAGATCCTTCGTCGGTCCACAATCGTTGATAGAGTTTAGCCGATTTGGGTGCACGAAAGGGCACGATGATGAGGTTGACCAGTATCTTTCTTGCCAGCCAGGGCAGATCTATCACCCGCGGATCGTTCAGAAATTGAAACAGGTAGCGGCGCACAGCTTGTACGGAGGGGTTGTTGGGGGTGCCAACGTTTACGAGCAATAGGGCTGTTTTATCTTTTAGCATGATTATTCGGTTGGGATTTATGCAAAGTTACTATTTTATCCTTGCTTTTCGGTCAGGTATTTCCAGAATCTTACAGGCATATGCTGCTTGTGAAGCTTTGGATTGATCCGTTCCTTTATGGCGATGGCTTTAAAATAGGCTTTCCAAAGATTCTGAAAAAGTTTTTCATCTTCTGCCATTAATTTGTCGTTCAGAATTCCCGAAAGAAGATGCTCTTCCATCCTGTCGAAACGTACTTCCCTAACTTCCTGAAGGTCGTAGTAGCAGCCGTAGGCGCGCTTCAAATCGTAGATAAGCCACTTCTGATCGGCAAAACGGTCTTTAAAGTGGCCAACAACCAGTGGAAGTACATTATACAGCGGTTCCATTGCCCCGAAAAAGGTGCTGTCTTCTGCTTTCTGGAATCGAATAAATTCGATCATCCGGTGTTTCTCCTGACTTACTTTACGCCATACCTTAGATACTTCCAATACATCGGGGTCGCCAAAGTTCAGCTCGATAGACGACGGGGAGTTAAATGCTTTTTTGATGTAACGAAACAACAGGAGGTCCACGTCCGGTAATTCGGAAAGCCAACATACAGTAAGGCAATGAAGGGCAGTGGCCGAAAGTTTCTTTTGTAATCCCTTCCATACCCGCTCTACCTTCGCATCGTCTGTGCAGATGGTCACAACTTCATCGCAAAACAATGGAAGAGCTTCGCCTTCAGCCAGCAATAAGTCGGGAAACGATTTGCGGGCAAAGGCATCGAAAACAGCGGTAAGCAGACCGTCGAATGTTTTATCGTAAACGTAGACTACCATAACTTACTCTTCGAACTGGATTACTTGCTGACGGTCGTCTGCCTTCCTCCCTGGTTTCCGGGATAGTAAACTGCGTACCGAAAGGGGCGACAGCTCGTTGATGGTTCGTACGGGCAGTTCGTTGCAGGTAATGAAATACTGTGCCTTTTTCATTACGATACCCATTTTCTTGAGTTGCGAAGCTCCCAGTCGGCCATACCTGCGGGATACCAGAATAAGTTTAGCCGATTTTACACCAATACCTGGTACACGCAGCAACATTTCATAGTCGGCCCGGTTGATATCTACCGGAAAGGCCTGTGGATTACGCAATGCCCAGGACAACTTGGGGTCTACTTCCAGATCCAGATCCGGATAGGCGTCATTAACAATCTCGTCTACCTTGAATTGGTAGAACCGAAGCAACCAGTCGGCCTGATACAACCGGTTCTCGCGTACAAGGGGTGCCTGTTTAAGTACAGGTAAGCGGTTATCGTAGGTATTTACAGGAATGTAGCCAGAATAATAGACCCTTTTCATGGACGGACGCTGGTATAAGGCCGATGAAAGTTGCAGGATGTCTTTGTCGGTTTCGGCAGTAGCTCCTACAATCATCTGGGTGCTTTGTCCGGCCGGAGCAAAACGGGGGGCGTATCTGTACTTTTTACGCTCTTCGGCGCTTTCCAAAACTCCTTGCTGGATATAGCTCATGGGTTTGAATACACTCTGGAAGTCCTTCTCGGGAGCAAGTAACTGCAGACTCTTCTCGTTGGGTATTTCTATATTTACGCTGAGGCGGTCGGCATACAGGCCGGCCTCGTTTACAAGTTCCCTGCTGGCCCCGGGGATACTCTTCAGGTGGATGTAGCCGTTAAAGCGATGAACCAACCTGAGGTCTTTTGCCACACGGACCAGCCGCTCCATGGTATAATCGGGATTGCGCACCACTCCGGAGCTTAGAAAAAGCCCTTCGATGTAATTACGCCGGTAGAATTCGATGGTGAGGTTTACCAGTTCGGTTACGGAGAAAGTAGCCCGCTTCAAGTCGTTGCTTCTCCGGTTGATGCAGTAGGCACAATCGTAGATGCAATGGTTCGTAAGCATAATCTTAAGCAGGGAAATGCATCGGCCGTCTTCGGCAAAACTATGGCAGATACCCCATCCGGCCGCATTCCCTATCCCCCCTTTCTGGTTGGAACGGGTGGTGCCGCTTGAAGAGCAGGATACATCGTACTTGGCTGATTCTGCCAGAATTTTAAGCTTGTCAATTACACTTTCGTCCATATAGATTGATACGGATATAAATGGTCTGTCCGTATACCTTACAAAAATAAGGATTTTTCTTCTTTCCGAATGCTTCACCAGGGAACATGTTGCTGCCGATACCGCCCAATTATAGTGAAATAATGCAAAAATACCTTCGCTAAACTAAATTTTATCTCTCTTTTTTTCATTATTTTCTTTTATGAATTGTTTATATAAGTATAGGTTTGAACATATTTAGCATCAATGGATTAAGTTTGATTAGTCATGATAGGAGCAATTACAGGCGATATCGTGGGGTCGCGGTTTGAATTTAATAATCACAAGGGAACTGATTTCGAGTTATTTGAAAAAGGTTGTGATTATACAGACGATACTATATGTACTGTTGCTGTGGCCGATTGGTTGATCAGAAGGAGGGAAGGTCCGGTTAGTCTGGCTTCTGTTATGCAAAGATGGTGCCGCCGCTTTCCGTATCCTACAGGTGCTTATGGTGCAAGTTTCTTTCGGTGGATATGGGACGAAGCTCCCGAACCGTATTATAGTTTCGGAAATGGATCGGCCATGAGGGTGTCACCCGTCGGCTGGGGCTTTGATTCCTTAAGCGAAACTATAAACATGGCTACCGAGTCGGCCTGCATCACCCACAATCATCCGGAGGGTATTAAGGGTGCCCAGGCTGTGGCAGCAGCTATATACCTGGCGAGGACGGGGCGTACGAAGCAAGAAATTAAATATTATATTGAATCATCCTTTGGATACAATTTGAACCATTCTTGTAAACAATTGCGCATCTATTACCAGTTTAACGAAACCTGCCAGCATACTGTTCCGGAGGCATTGGTGGCTTTTCTGGAAAGTTCAGATTATGAAGATGCGGTTCGTCTGGCTGTATCCCTGGGTGGAGATTCCGATACACTGGCCTGTATAACAGGGGGAGTGGCCGAGGCTTTTTACGGTTTGCCGTTGCGCATAAAAATAAAAGCGCTAAGTTATCTGCCCGAAAAAATAAAGAAAACTGTTGAGGCATTCTATGCCGAATTTATAGAACCGAAACAGAATGGATAAGAAATCGAAATGTTTTCTGTTTTATTGATGGTTGTTTTGATTTTCTTATCTTTGTGAAAACTCAATTTGATACACCTCATACATACCTTACTATGTCTGAAATAGAAGAAGAAAATAGACTTAATGACTTACTTGCTGTACTCAATGCCGGTTATTGGGAGGCCAATCTTACCGGTAAATCCTGTTATTTTTCGGAGTTGCTGTGTAAGATATTCCGCCTAAAGAATCCGTATATCACCTTCAGGGAACTATCGGCTTATTTTAACGATGATTATATTGTGTTGTTCCAGAATCTGATAGCCTCGCTTCTCAACGACGAAATTCACGAGCTGTTATTACCCTCCACCTATTTTAATAAATATGTGGCTACGGGACTGAACGGAAAAATGATCCGGACCGGACTGATAAGACGGACTGTTTTGGAGGATGGTAGTGTAAAATGTTTCGGATACCTTCAGCTCATTGATAAAAGGGATGCGGAACACAGGGTGTTGAAGTTGGAGAATAAAATGAACAGTCTTATAAATCAGCTGAATTCCCTTTCGGTTTCTTTGCAGAATTTTCTGACAAAGCATGATCCGTTGGCTGTTACGGAAGATATTATGAGGAAGGTGCTTAATAACTTTAATGGAAGCCGCGTATATATTTTTCAATTTAATGAGGATGCTTCCCTGCAGAGTTGTACCCACGAGGTGGTAGCCGAAGGGATCTCGTCCGAGAAAAACTGGCTGCAGAACATCCCGACAAAAGATACAAGGTGGCTGTATGAAGAACTGACCTCCGGCAGACCGGTAATATTGAACTCGCTGGATGATATTCCTGTACAAGGAGAAGTGGAACGGAACATGCTTGAAAGTCAGGATATATGCTCCATGATGCTCGCTCCCATGTATTCGGGAAAACGTATGATCGGCTATATGGGGATTGATCTGGTGTGTGTACCCCGGAAGTGGACCAACGAAGATTATCTTTGGCTGCTGTCTTTGGCCAATATCATTGCGATCTGTACAGAATTGTATAATCAGAAAAAGCAATCGGATGAGGATAAGAAATATGCCGAAAATAACGACCGGTTAAAGTCGGCCTTCCTGGCAAATATGAGTCACGAAATACGTACTCCCCTGAACTCTATTATTGGTTTTTCAGAACTTTTGGCCGAAACTGAGGATGTCGAAGAGAAAAAGGAATTTGCCTCCATTATCCAGGGCAGCAATAACCTGTTGCTGCAGCTTATTAATGACATTATCGATATTTCGAAGATTGAATCCAATAGACTTGACTTTATCTATTCGGATGTGGATGTAAATGCCATTCTGAAGGAGTTGACTGCCGATCTGAAGTTAAGATTGAAAGATAAGGATATTGAGGTTTGTCTTGAATTGGGATTGCCTGATTGTACAGTCTATTCGGAAAGGAACCGGTTGATGCAGGTGATTGTTAATTTGTTATCCAATGCCGCTAAGTTTACTGAACAAGGTAAGATTACTATCGGTTATATACTCCGGGACGGAATGCTGGAATTCTTTGTTCAGGATACGGGAATGGGAATACCCAAAGATAAACAATCCCAGCTTTTCGGACGTTTTAAGAAACTGAACAGTGTGGCTCAAGGCTCCGGATTGGGTTTGTTTATATCCAAAACGGTCGTGGAGAGATTGGGAGGAACCATTCAGTCGGAATCGGAAGAGGGTGTGGGTTCTGTTTTTCGTTTCAGTATCCCGTATAAAGTGAGTAAAACATCTTCTGCTAAACGAAAAGCAACCAATCCGGTTATAGTTAAAAAGGATGTACTTTCTGATAAACCGATATTGCTGGTGGCTGAAGATACGCTTCCCAATTACAAGCTTATCGAGGCGATGCTTCGTAAAGAGTATGAGTTGGTACATGCAAAAAATGGATTGGAGGCGGTTACTCTTTTTAAGGAGAAACACCCGGCATAGGTTCTTATGGATATCAAAATGCCCGAAATGGATGGGATAGAGGCATTGAAGGGTATACGGGATCTTTCGCCCGATTTTCCTGTGATTGCTGTAACTGCCTATGCCTTTGAAGAGAATATCCGTGAGATAATGAATAGTGGGTTCAATGATTACCTCATAAAGCCGATCCGTTGTTCTGCATTGAAGGAAAAATTGGATGCGATATTGCACAATTAAAAACAATATATAATCGAAGCATATGAATAATTTTAGTTTTCAGAATCCTACCCGCCTGATCTTTGGCGATGGAATGATTGCCTCTTTATCAAAGGAAATACCTGCCGGAAAGAAGATTATGGTAACCTTTGGTGGTGGCAGCGTGAAAAAGAATGGTGTGTACGATCAGGTAATCAAGGCATTGGAAGGTCGGATTGTTACCGAATTCTGGGGTATTGAAGCGAATCCAACGATCGAAACCCTGCGTAAAGCCATCGCATTGGGTAAAGAGAAACAGATTGATTTCTTGCTCGCCGTTGGTGGTGGATCGGTATTGGACGGAACGAAACTGATCTCTTCGGGATTGTTATACGACGGAGATGCCTGGGATCTGGTTAAAAAAGGGTATTATCCGGAATCGGTGCCCATGGGGACGGTGCTTACACTGCCGGCTACAGGTTCCGAAATGAACAGCGGGGCGGTTATTTCAAGGATTGAAACCCATGAAAAGTATCCGTTTTACAGTAATTATCCTGTATTTTCAATCCTGGATCCGAAGGTTACGTTTACATTGCCCGATTTCCAGATTGCATGTGGTATTGCAGATACGTTTGTGCACGTAATGGAACAGTATATGACTTCGCCCGGACAGTCGCGTCTGATGGATCGCTGGGCTGAGAGTATTCTTGCGTCTCTGATTGAGATTGCCCCAAAGATTAAGGAAAATAAGACGAATTACGACTTGATGGCCGACTTTATGTTGTGTGCAACCATGGCGTTGAATGGTTTTATCTCGATGGGGGTTAACAACGACTGGGCTACCCATATGATAGGTCACGAACTAACGGCATTACATGGTCTTACCCACGGTGCTACATTGGTGATTGTTTTACCTGGAACATTACGTGTGCTGGCGGCTAAGAAACAGGGTAAGCTTCTTCAATACGGCGAACGTATCTGGGGTATAACCAGCGGAACTACCGAAGAAAGGGTTGCCCTGGCTATCCAAAAAACAGAAGATTTCTTCCGTAGTCTCGGTCTGCATACCCGCTTGAGTGAGGAGAATATCGGTGATACGACCATAGACGAGATTACACGTAGGTTTACAGAACGGAATGTTGCCTATGGCGAAGACCGTGACGTTACAGCCCAGGTTGCCCGCGAAATATTGATAAGCTGCAAGTAAGCTATGAGAAAAGAACGGATTCATGAGTTGAACAACCGGACTTATCTGCCGGGTAGGTATGTGCTTTATCGTATGCAGGCTTCGGTCAGGATAAGAAATAATCAGGCATTGTTTCATGCAATCTGTTTGGCAAACGAATTGAACTTGCCCCTGAAGGTCGTGTTTCGGCTGGATGCGTCCTTCCCGGAGGCAAACTACCGTCATTTCGAGTTTCTTATTCAGGGGTTAAAAGATTTTGCTTCCGGGGTATCACTCCTGGGTTGTGAATTTGAAATAAGAACGGGTACGTTGGAAGAGGCTTTCCTGGAGCCTCTTTCAAATGCTGCCTGTGTTGTTACCGACAAAGGGTACCTGCGCATCCAGCGCGATTGGTCGGGATGGCTTGGCGAACATGCGCCCTGTAAGGTGATTGAGGTGGAGGATAATCTGATTGTGCCTGTCGAATCTGCTTCTCATAAAGGGGAGTGGGCGGCAAGGACATTGCGTCCTAAAATTACGGATAAACTACCTTACTTCACTTCAGAGCCGGAAGATGAGATACCTGTCTTGACGTGCCGTAGAGAGGCATCACCGGAAATGTCGGCTCTAAATGAACGGATTCTGACCAATACACTTGAGAAGCTGCGAAGTGATGCGTGGTTGATTCCTGTTGCGATGAAGGGGGGAGAACGAGAGGCGAACCGATTGCTTGATGTTTTTGTTAAGGATAAACTTGCCTCGTACGATAATGACCGGAACGATCCTTCGTTGGTTGCCACGTCAAGGTTGAGTGCTTATTTGCACTTCGGATTTATATCGCCCGTGGAGATATGGAAGGCAGTAGAGACATATCCGGTGTCGGCTCCGTTTATTGAACAATTGGTGGTTCGCAGGGAGCTGGCTCATAATTACATCTGGTTTACAAAGAACTACGATTCCTATAATTCATTACCCGAATGGAGTCGTAAAAGTCTGGGGCTACATGAACCGGACAAGCGTCCGTTTGTTTACGACCTCAACCTGTTAGAAGAGGCTGCAACGCATGATGCTTCCTGGAATGCCGCTATGAGAGAAATGATACAGACCGGCTTTATGGAAAACACCATGCGTATGTATTGGGGTAAGAAACTGATAGAATGGTCGGCCACTCCCCAAGAGGCCTATCATCGTATGAGCTATCTGAACAACCGTTACTTTTTGGATGGTCGCGACGCCAATTCTTTTACCGGGATAGGATGGTGCTTTGGCCTGCACGATCGCCCCTGGCAGGAAAGACCGGTATTCGGTATGGTACGGTATATGAATGAAGCCGGATTATACCGAAAATACAACATGAAAGCCTACATCGGGAAGTGGAGCTGACAGCTTTGGCTGGAACATTGCTTACCTGTTATTCTTTTCGGCCCAATCGTGAAGTAAATGTATGGCTTTTGCCAGTACCCCGGCAGATCCTTTAAAATTACCGGAACCACTGGGTATATTTCCCATACCATACCACTCATAAAAGCCGTTGTTTTTAATAACCCGATTTATCATCGGA
>NZ_JBFWMI010000102.1:0-11404 GCF_050251695.1 Macellibacteroides sp. | reverse complement strand
ATGAGTCGCGAGCACATTAAAATTGAAGTGAAGCATGAGGGTGGGGGAGTTTATAAACATTTTTTGTCCGACAATAACAGTAAGAATAAAACTTTGTATAATAACACATGCCTTGAGAATGGAGAAGTTGTTGTTTTGAAAGACAACGATGAAATAGTGATCGGAAAGACCATCCTCAGGTTTAATGAATAATGGAAGGATCAGGCTATGGATATAATGATGGGGCAACCATTTGCTGTTTGTGAAAGAGGTGGCAGACTGAATAATGAAGATTCAGTATATCCTCAGCCGGAAGTATCGAGTCCTAAGCAGCGATTGTTTATTGTATGCGATGGCGTAGGTGGATCCGAAAAGGGCGAAATAGCAAGTGCGTTAGCTTGTGAATCGTTGCAGACATACTTCAGTTCCTTTTTGCAGGGAAATCCTACCGAAGAATTTATCAATCAGGCTGTAAAATATACTGAATCTCGTTTTGACGATTTTGTATCATCCAATCCTTCAGCTAAAGGGATGGCAACAACCATGGCCCTTCTTTATGTTGGAACCAATGGTATGACGCTTGCTCATATTGGGGATAGTAGGATTTATCAATTCAGAAAGGGGCAGATTTTACATGAAACCATTGATCACTCTCTTGTCAATTCCCTGGTTAAACTCGGACGCATAAAACCGGAAGAGGTTAGTAGTCATCCACAAAAAAATGTGATTCTAAAAGCGATAAGCGGAACAGAAAATCCGGTTCAGGCTGAAGTTACATTGATTACGAATGTAACTCCCGGTGATTATTTCTTTATGTGTTCTGATGGGGTTATGGAATGTTTTGATGACAAGGCGTTATCCGGTTTATTTGAAAAAAACATATCTTCTGATGTGCTTAAGACAGAAGTTCTTGAAGCATGCAACAATATATCCAGAGATAACTTTTCATTTTTCATTATTCCAGTGAATAATGTTCAGGAAACCGTTTCTATCAAGCATTTTATACTCTCATTTTTTTATTCTTTCATATAAAATCAGTAAATTTGTCAAGATGAATCTTTACTTTAGTACTGATGGAATTACCAACTGGGCATTATCTTCAAAAAGGGAAATATCAGCTAACTGAAACCGTTGGCCGAGGAGGCTTTGGTATAACATACAAAGGTGTATGGTTTACCGAGGTTAAGGGATCGTTGGGTAAAGTCAAGACGGAAGTTCCTATTTGTATCAAAGAATATTTTTTTAAAGATTACTGTTATCGGGATGAAGAAACCTTTGCTGTAAAGGTTCATTCGGAAACAGGAAGAGCTTTATTTGAAAAATTTAAAGAGAAGTTAATTAAAGAGGCGAAAATATTGTCGGATGTACATCATCCACATATCGTTAATGTGCTTGAAGTTTTTGAAGAGAACGATACAGCTTACATCGCCATGGAATATATTCAAGGGTATTCATTGAAGTACTTACTTGAAAAGGAGGGAAGACTTTCCGAAAATACGGTTCTTTTTTATACACACCAAATTGCTCATGCCCTTCAGTTTGTTCACGAGAAAAGTATACTCCACCTGGATATCAAGCCCAGTAATATATTAATCGACAAGGACGACAATGCCCGTTTAATCGATTTCGGAGTTAGTAAACGATATGATTTGTTTCAACAGGAAACGAGCACAACGATGCTTACTCTTTCCAAAGGATTTGCTTCTGTGGAGCAATATGACGATGAAGGAACTCAGAATTTCTCTCCCTGTCCGGACATATATTCGCTGGGTGCTACTATGTATAATCTGTTGACTGGTAAAATACCTACCGAATCAATTCTACGTGCCGCTAAGCCTTTGCAAAAACCATCTGAGCTTAATTCTTCAATTTCTGAAAGAACAGAAGAGGCTATTATGAAGGCGATGGCTATAGTTCAAGCCGACCGCTTTCAATCTGTTAATGAGATGATATTGGCATTGGGACCTTCCCCTGAAAGAGAGGTTAGAGAGAAGACTAATGGGGTGAATGGTACATCCCAGGCGGATGATGCTACGGAACTTTATACGCTAACCCGAAGAGTTGATCTGGAGGAACCGACTCATGAAAATACAAAGACTATTTTACAAGGCAATGAAGAGCCTGTCTCTAATCCGGATGACGATACAATCCTTGAAAGAGGAAATGTAGATGAACTGGAGGGAGGACCTGTTAAACGTAGGAATTATTTTAAACCAATTTTAATCTCGTTGATTATTTTTGTTTGCGTTGGAACAGTTCTGTATTTTATAAATTTAAAATCAAGGAACTCCGGTAACATTCCAGAGCCGATGGATGACAAAAAGCCTTTGACAGTTTCGGAGGATAATCGCAAGAATACTGATACACTTGTATTGAATAATGCAGAAGAACAAAAAAACAATCCATCTCTGTTAACTGTAACACCTCTTAATCCGGTTGTAAAAGATGATATTCCTCCTGGTAGTGAACTTGATGTGCAGCCAATTCCGGCAAAAACTCCGGATACTGATTATAGCAGCCTGCTTGATTTAGGAAAGAAGAAATTGGCTAAAGGTGATTACCTGGGGGCACGGAATGATTTTAATAAGGCCAAAGAACTTTATTTAAATGAAGAAATTTTGCGTTTATTGATAACCTGCGATTCAATGGAAGAACAGAGTGTAATTTTAAATAGAAAATCTTTATATGAAGAGAAAATGCCTTTCGGAAATTACATCATAGTAAGAAATAAATCGACGGGTAAATACGGAGCTATTGATTCAAAAGGGATCGATCGCATACCATGTGTCTATTTAAGTGTTGGAAAGGCTGAAAAGGGTAGAGCTTTTGAACGTGAAGATAATCTTTTTGATATATATAATTCATCATGCGAACTGGTGAGTAAAGGCGTTACATACTATTAATACTTGAAACCTATGAGTCGTTTTCTTTTATTGTTGTTTTTAATTATTGGGCCTTTTAACCTCAGTGCTCAAAGGCTGACTGAATATAATGAAAAAGGAAATGAGGCATTGTCCAGAAATGATCTTGCTGATGCCAAAATGTGGTTCGAAGAAGGAGTTTCGTTTTGCGATAGTTATAGTATTGATAAGCTGACGACTATCTGGATCGAAAACGAACAGTTTCGGATTCCGATGCGTAGCTTAATGACTAAATGCCTGAATTGTATCAATATAAAAGCGACGGAGAATGATACGGCTTCAATAGCCCGGCTCATCCTTTATTACGAGCATGGTATAGGTACACCCGAGAGTCCGGAGCTGGCAAATTATTGGGAAGAACAGCTGTCAAAATTGTCAAAGCCAGAGGAACAATTGCCCGCTTTAGAGAACCGGTTACCTTCACCTAAAGAAAAACCAACACCGCTGAATCTGATCATCGGTTATAATTTTACTCCATCTGCACCCTATGGAATAACGTTTGGCCTACTTGGTAAGCGATGGGGTGGTTATTTGCGATTGAAGTCAAATATGATATTTGGTGAAACAATATTCGACTGTAATGAGTATGGTATTACTAATTATTCAGAGGATGTGTATTATAAATTTGACCGTGAACGTATTTCCCGTTTTGGAATTACAGGGGGACTGATTGTGAAAATCTTGCCTTGGTTGTCCGCTTCAGTTGGTGTAGGGTATGGCGAACGTGAATTACAATGGCATGCCACAACTTATAGCTATTCTAATAATAATAATATAACGGCAGAACTTTGGTGTGAAAATTTATCAGGTTCTTATAAAGGAATAGAGACCGATACCGATGCAATTGTGAAAGTGAGTAAAAATTTATTTTTCAATGTGGGCTGCAGTTCGATTAATTTAGAATTTGCCGACTTAAATGCCGGCATTGGCTTAATATTTTAAAAAGTATGAAAACACTAATAAAACAATATACCAGACTGTTTTTGTCATTGTTGATTGGAATGTTTATTTTTCAATCGTGCTTGGATAATCCTTCTGTTCCAGATGAGATATTTAATGCCAGAATCCCAGAAGTAGAAACCTCTTCGGTAGAATCATCCTCGGGAACCACTATCACAATTTCGGGTGTTGTTTTGCAAGAAAATGGCGCAGAAGTAACTGAAAAAGGAATTTGCTGGGGTACAAAATCTTCACCGGATTCGACAGATAATAAGATTCCCGCAGGAGATGGATTAGGATCGTTTACAGTGGAAATAAAAGGTCTTTCTGCAAATAAAAAATACTATTTTTGGGCTTACGCAATTAATGCTAAAGGAACGGCATACGGACAAGAAAGAACCGTATATATAGCTTTGCCAACAGTTAAAACTTCGGTTTTTAATGATAATAAAGAAGGAAAGGCTAAAGTTGGAGGGAATGTAGTAGATATGGGTTATTCTGAGATTACAGCCCGGGGGATTTGTTGGTCTTTTAGCAATGAACCTACTATACAGGATAATGTATTCAACTTTACACCAGGTACAGGTGCTTTTTCTGGTTATTTAGAAAAAATAAATGGAGGAAAACCATATCATATTAGAGCATTTGCTACAAATAGTATAGGCACTTCATATGGAGAAGAAGTCATTTTTTCTGCTCCGCCAATATTTACTGATATGGCTTCATTCACAAGTTATCTACCTACTGGAGCAGCTGCTTTCAGTGTGTACGGCCGGGCTTATTTAGTTGGAGGGGATGTAGGTCAATCATATAGCAATATAGTTTGGGAATTTGATCCGATATCTGATTCTTGGCGAGATAGAAATATTTTTCCTCTTGGAGGAAGAAAATTTGTGACAGCATTTTCGACCGATGCAACAGCTTATTTATTAGGCGGATTAGTTAATCCAGGTCAGCCAACTACTGAATTTTATAAATATAAAGTTTCTCTTAATGAATGGGAAATATTGCCACCTTTTCCTGGAACACCCAGATGGAGTGCTAAAGCAACCGTTCAATCAAATGGCGCTGTAACCTATGGTTATGTTATAGGAGGACGTACTACTAAATCTTTTTTAAATGAGGTTTGGAGGTATAATATCAATAACGGGGAATGGAAACAAATAGAGAATTTTCCCGTTAGTCAGTATGGAGGCATTGTTCTGAGTAAAAATGATACTATATTTGCAGGGTTGGGACAAACAGGCGAGTCGACTTCCACCAAGACCTTATGGATTTCGTCCGGTGATATGAGTACATGGAAGGAAGAAACTGAAATTCCTAATCTTGCCGGTACTATAAGCAGTGGAGTAATACTGAATGATTTACTTTATGTAATTGACTCCAACAACAGAATTTGGGAGTATAATATAAAACAAAAAGTCTGGACGAGTAAAAGTACACTTGGAGGGTATAAAGATGAAGGCCATAGTATGATGTTGCTTAATGGTTCAATATATATAGGAATGAGTGTTTTTTCGTCGTCTATGAAAAAATATGATCCCGCTTGGGATAATTAATTATGAACAGAAGTCAGATTTTGGAGGAAATTCAAAAAAACGTAACGAAATTATCTACCTCCAACTTGCCGGAGTATAAATATATTCCACTGCATCAAAAGCCATCGCCTTCGGTAGATGAGCTTAAAAAGATAATGCATTTATTGAAAAAGATAATTTTCCCCGGTTTCTTTGGTACTGAACAAGAGGCTAAAGAACATTCGATGGAATATTATATGGGTGTTCATTTGGAACAACTTTACGATTTATTGCAAGAGCAAATCTTTCATGGGTTATGCTTTGAAGTTGAAGGGTGTTCAGATTCAAAAGAACGTTCTTCCAATATTGCCGTAGAGTTTATTAATCATATTCCACATATTAAATATTTATTGTCGACAGATATTAAAGCGATATTAGATGGAGATCCTGCAGCAAAAAGTCTGAGCGAGATAATATTTTGCTATCCGGCCATACAGGCTATACTTCATCAACGGGTAGCCCATTGCCTTTTAAATCTTGGGGTGCCTGTAATACCTCGTATTATCACAGAAATAGCCCATTCCAATACGGGTATAGATATACATCCGGGAGCCAAAATAGGAGAGTATTTCAGTATTGATCATGGTACGGGAGTTGTTATCGGTAAAACTGCGGTTATCGGCAACCATGTCCGTTTGTATCAGGGGGTTACACTTGGGGCTAAGAATTTTATCCTTGATAACGAGGGCCTGCCTTTGGATGTGCCCAGACATCCCATTTTGGAAGACTGGGTTACAGTCTATTCAAATGCCTCCATCCTTGGCAGAATAACTATTGGAGAAGGCTCTGTTATTGGTGGTAACATCTGGTTGACACACAGTGTGCCTCCACATTCTAAAGTACTTCAAAGCGGTGCTATGGAATAAAATTGTAAGCTAAAACTTCCTCGAGACACTTGATTTAAATATTTTTAATTTCATTTTGTTTTTATCTCTGGTTTTGATCTAATCAGAGAAAAATTTGTGTATATTTGTGATATGTCTGTTGTGCAAACCTTAAATTATTTTCCCTATGAAGAAAATACAGACACCTGCAGATTTACAACAATTATACGAATCTCTTCGTAAATTGATGCGTATTCGGGAAACAGATCCAAATCCCGAAGAGAGTTCAGATTTTACTTCCCCGAAAGAATTTCAAAATAAAAGTATTCTTTTAGTGTGTGGAAGAGGTGGTTGCAAAGCATCTCAAAGCGACATGCTTATAGAAAAATTACAGTCGGCTATACGGAAAGAAGATCTGGAAGAGCAGATTCAGGTAATTTTGACTGGCTGCTTTGGATTTTGCGCACAAGGGCCGATTGTTAAAGTAGTACCGGACAATACCTTTTATGTGCAGGTTAAGCCGGAAGATGCCGACGAGCTGATTCATACGCACTTCGTTAAAAAGATGTATCTTGAGAGGCTTTTATACTTAGATGCCGATAGAAATCAGGTAATCCGTAATCCGGAGCAGATGAGTTTCTACAAACCCCAGATGCGGATTGCTTTAAGAAATTGCGGAATGATAAATCCTGAATCAATAGATGAATACATTGCCAGAAATGGATATGCAGCATTAGCCAAGGTTCTTACCCAATCTACTCCCGAGGAGGTTATTCAAGAGATTATTGAAAGCGGACTAAGGGGACGGGGAGGGGGTGGATTTCCTACCGGATTAAAATGGCAGATTACCAGAAAAGCGGTTAAATCGCCAAAATATGTGGTTTGCAATGCCGATGAAGGTGATCCCGGAGCATTTATGGACCGGTCAATTTTAGAAGGTGATCCTCATTCTGTAATTGAAGCAATGACAATAAACGGTTATTGTACAGGAGCAACCAAGGGCTTGGTTTACATAAGAGCCGAATATCCGATGGCGGTTGAAGGACTCCGTATTGCCATCAGTCAGGCTACCGAATATGGGTTGCTAGGGAAGAATATAATGGGGACCGATTTTTCGTTTGATATTGACATTAAGTATGGAGCCGGAGCTTTTGTATGCGGTGAAGAAACTGCCCTGATTCACAGTATGGAAGGAAAAAGGGGGGAGGCAACTGTTAAACCTCCCTTTCCAAGTGAAGAGGGGTACCTGGGATTTCCTACCAATGTTAATAATGTAGAGACTTTTGCCAACATTCCTACCATAATTCTGAAAGGTGCAGATTGGTATAACAAAATAGGTACGGAGAAAAGTAAGGGGACCAAGGTATTTGCGCTGGCAGGTAAAATAAACAACGTGGGACTTATAGAAGTTCCTATGGGAATTACCTTGCGTGAGATTATCTATGGAATAGGGGGTGGAATTAAAAATGGGAAAAAATTTAAAGCCATTCAGACAGGCGGACCTTCCGGGGGATGCCTTACTGAAAAGCATCTTGATTTGCCCATAGAATATGATACGCTGCAGGCTGCCGGCTCGATGATGGGGTCCGGAGGGATGATCGTTATGGACGAGGATGATTGTATGGTAGCCATGGCTCAATTTTATTTGGGATTTACCGTTGAAGAGTCCTGTGGTAAATGTTCACCATGCAGAATTGGCAATAAACGTTTGTTTGAAATCCTCAATAAAATTACATCGGGCAAAGGAACTGAAGAGGATCTACGAAAATTACGGGACCTCGGACAAGTAATTAAAGATACTTCACTTTGCGGTTTGGGGCAGACTTCTCCTAATCCGGTATTATCTACTCTCGATAATTTTTACGACGAATATGTTGCGCATGTAACAGAACAGCGTTGTCCGGCTCATCAATGTCGTGATCTTACGGTGTATTACATCAATCCTAAAAAGTGTACCGGATGCACTTTATGTGCCCACGTCTGTCCTGTTCATGCCATTGTTGGCGAACGGAAGGCTACGCATATTATCGATCCGAATATATGTATCCGTTGCGGAAGTTGTCTTGAGAAATGTCGTTTTGGTGCAATATATGTTTACTAGGAGGGCTATTTATGGGAACAATTAAATTGACAATAGATAATAAAGAGGTGATTGTACCGGAAGGAACTACTATTCTTGAGGCATCTAAAAGTGTGGGTATAAAGATTCCTACGCTATGCTTTATGAAGCTGGATGAGTTGCATTACGAAAATAGTCCGGGAAGCTGCAGAATCTGTGTGGTTGAAATAGCCGGTAATAAAAAACTGATGCCTTCCTGCAAAACGCTTTGTACCGAAGGTATGGTTGTTCGGACACATAATCCCCGTGTATTGAATGCCCGTCGTACCATTATGGAGCTGATTCTCTCTAATCACCCATTCGAATGTCTTACTTGCCGCAAGAATGGGCAATGTGAGTTACAGAATGTAGCATCGGAGCTTGGGATCAGAGAAATCCGTTATCCGGGTGAGAAATCTACATTCTCGCCGGATGTGTCTCCGGCTATTGTGCGTGATCTGGACAAATGCATCATGTGTCGCAGGTGCGAGACCATGTGCAACAGTGTACAGTCTGTTGGGGCAATTTCTGCTATAAACAGAGGCTTTAATTCAATTATTTCTACGGGTTTTGGCGAAGATATAGAGTTAGGCAACTGTACTTATTGCGGACAATGTGTAGCTATTTGTCCTGTTGGGGCTTTAGGAGGTAAAAGCAGTGTCGACCAGGTGCTTGATGTTTTGGCAGATTCTTCTAAAGTTGTTGTTGCTCAGACTGCTCCCGCAGTACGCACAGCCTTGGGGAAAGCTTTTGGCATGGAATCTGACCAGGTGGTGACCGGTAAAATGGTTTCTGCGTTGCGGGCCATTGGTTTCAATTATGTTTTTGATACCGATTTCGCGGCAGATCTTACCATTATGGAAGAAGGTACCGAGCTTTTAGGGCGTTTAACCCATCTTATTGAAGGTAAAGCAGATGCCAGAATTCCCCTGATGACCAGTTGTTGTCCGGGATGGGTTAATTTTGTTGAGCAAAACTATCCGGAACTTATAGATAACCTATCCACAGCCAAAAGTCCACAACAAATGATGGGGGCGGTGATTAAAAACTATTTTGCAAAAAAACTAAATAGACCGCGTAAAGATATTGTGGTTGTTTCTTTAATGCCATGCCTGGCCAAAAAGTACGAGTGTATGCGCGAGGATATGTCAGTCGAAGGCGATCCGGATGTAAATTACGTATTATATACGCGTGAATTGGTGCGACTTATCCGTTTTGCTAACGTTGATTTCCAATCATTACCCGAAAGCGATTTCGATTCTCCCTTAGGCGAATCTACCGGTGCGGGAACTATATTCGGTGCAACAGGAGGTGTTATGGAAGCGGTTGTACGTACGGCTTATTCCATCTATACCGGTAAGCCGGCTCCAAAAATAGATTTTCAGGAACTTCGCGGATTTGAAGGGATAAAAAAGGCTACAATAGATTTTGATGGTGTCCAGATTAAGTTGGGTATTGCTCATGGTTTAGGCAATGCCCGAAAGCTGGCAGAAAGTATCCTCAACGGAACATCCGATTTTCATGCTGTGGAAGTGATGGCTTGTCCGGGTGGGTGTATAGGCGGTGGTGGCCAGCCTTTTCACCATGGTGATATGTCTGTTATAAAGAAACGTGCAGCCGCTTTGTATGATGCCGACCGGCAGAAGAGCCTGCGTAAAAGTCACGAGAACCCTTCCGTACAAAAGCTATATGCCGACTTTCTGGGAACTCCCTGCGGACCTGTTTCGCATAGGCTGCTACATACTCATTACACCAACCGAAGGAAAATTGTAGGTGTCTATCCGGTATATCACGAATCAACCAAAGAGAATGGAGCCATCTGTTTGTCGGCTTCCACTATCGAATCCCTGAAAACAATTTGCGGAAAGTTCAATAATGATCCCAAAGAGCTGATCAATATTTTACATGCCGTACAGGAACTTGTTGGCTATCTTCCTAAAGAGGTGCAGGAGATTGTTGCAGAACAACTCAGAATTCCTCTATCCAAGGTGTACGGAGTTGTTACTTTCTATTCCTTCTTTACTATGGCTCCCAAAGGGAAATATCCCATATCAGTGTGTTTAGGAACAGCCTGCTATGTAAGAGGAGCAGAAAAGGTGCTGGATGAATTTAAAAATCTGCTTAAGATTAAGGTTGGAGAAACAACAGCCGATGGATTATTTTCGCTGGATTGCCTCAGATGCGTAGGAGCCTGCGGATTTTCGCCGGTCGTGCTTGTGGGCAAAAAGGTTTATGTAAGGATGACTCCAGAGAAAGTAAGGGATGTCCTGAATGATTTTTATAGTCTTTGAAAGGTTGGATTTATCTATTTCTTGTATTAGTTGATTTTTAAAAGGAGGGAACAGTAATGAGTAAAAAAACAAACTGGGAATGCTTCTATGCAAAATAGAATCCATTCCCAGTTTGAACTAATAACAACCGGTCAGATTTGAAGTGACTGTAAGTATTTGATGTTGTGAGCGATGTTCATTGTAAGTCTAAACAGTCTTTATCACATCAGAGCGATTAGAAACGGCTGATAGATCCACCACCACCAGAGCTTCCTCCTCCCCAGGAACCTCCGCCTCCGCTAAATCCACCACCGATACCCCCGCCGAATCCACCGATACCTCCTCCGATAATCGGACCTTTGGAGCGGGTTAGCCGACTTAGAATCACGTCTCTTTTATCAGTGTGATTACAGTTTTTGCAGACGTAGATTTCTTCTGCAAGTCCGGATGATTGGTAAGTAGCCGCCTGTACAGTACGTGTACCCTGATAAACAAGAGTCTTCTTCCCGCATCTAGGACAGAGGCGAGGCCTTCTTTTCATAAAGTACGACATTCCTACAATCATAATCATAAAGAGAAAGATTGTGCCGATCAAAACGCCTATATCATCAGATTGACCTTCCGGTTGATAATCTGTTGATCGCTGATAGTCACCCGACAGTAAATATTCTCCCACTGCGGCAACACCTTTAGCCATACCCTGACTAAAATTACCAGCTTTCAGATCTGGGATCATATAGTTTTGTTGTAACCGGTAGCAAATAGCGTCAGGCAAAATTCCTTCAATGCCATAGCC
>NZ_JBFWMI010000101.1:3204-11477 GCF_050251695.1 Macellibacteroides sp. | reverse complement strand
TTACTTGATTTTAATTTCACAATGGCAGGCGTAGTTCCTTCGTAAACCATGGTTCCCTTTTTCCCGGTAATCGTTACATTGGCACCTTCTGGAGAAGAGTTAATGGCAACTGGATAGGTGGTTTTAGTTAAAATGGAAGCACATCCCGTAAATAAAATAGAAGCTAGAAATAATCCGGTAACAAAAGCTAAATTTTTCATCTTACATAAAATTTAAAGGTAAAATAATCACTCACGTTAAATTATGGTTTTAAAGGCGTAAAAATAGACAAATAATTAAGATTTGGAATACTTATTTATTAATTTTATCTTTGTTATATGATAAAAATACATATAACAGAGAAATTGCAGGAAATAAGGAGTCGTCTACAAGGAAATAAGTCATTATTTGTAAACGAGTTACTGCATCTTGTACAGTCCGATTACAATCGTATGATTGACAAAGCGCGCGAAACTATTCCGGAACAATCCAGCGACCAACATTTTGAATTACTTAGAGAGTATAAAATGATTATCCGCTACATCTCAACATATATAGAGAAAGGGGAAGTAAAACTGGAGGACTTTTTGTCTGATCCTGACTGCATAGAAGTGCCCGAAAAGGTTGAACAGATCATGGCCTTAGTGGAAAACATTCTTACGATGGAAGTTCAGGAGGGAGAAGTGATCCCATGAGAAAGCCTTTAAACCGCTAAGACATCCGCATTATTCTTTTGACAACAGGTTTACAGTACCCCAGATTTCCAACTCTCTGAACACGGGTGATAGACTTTTCCCTAGGTCTGTAAGCGAATACTCCACCCTAGGAGGGATCTCCTTGTATTGTTCACGCAAAATTAACCCATCCGACTCCAGCTCCTTAAGTTGTTCGGTCAGCACTTTCCTTGAAATATCAGGTATGCGCACCGCTATTTCGCCAAAACGCCTTGTGCCGCTCAATAACGAATATAAAATGATTGTTTTCCACTTACCTCCAATTAGTTCGATAGAGGCTGTAACCGGACAATTTATTTTTTTACCTGATTTGACCATTATAGTTACTTTTTCGTTACCACTTATTTTGATGTTACCTTTTCGTAACCTGTTACAAATACAAACTATTGTTAGTTTCTTTGCGTAACAAATATATGAATTAAGGGATTTAGACACATCCATTTTATATAAATTAACCATAAAAAACGGATCTTCTTCAAAAAGAATCTGTTTAGTTTATGATAGGCTAAAGATTTTAATTCAGTATATAAAAGAGAATAGTAACCATTAAAAAGAGTTAGAATGAAAATCGGAGTAACAGGAGCGACCGGACAATTAGGTCGCATGGTAGTTGATAAACTAAAAGAAAAAGTGTCTGCCAACTCAGTTGTTGCGTTAGTGCGTAATCCGGAAAAAGCTGCCGGTATGGGAGTGGAAGTCCGCTCATTCGACTATAACCAATCCGAGAATCTGGTATTGTCTTTACAAGGAATTGACAAATTACTGCTTATATCAAGTAATGAAATCGGGCAACGGGCAAAACAACACGCCAATATAATACATGCAGCCAAACAAGCTGGTGTACAATGGATTGTATATACCAGTCTATTGCATGCCGATAAATCAACGCTAAGTCTTGCTGGAGAGCATCTGGCTACGGAAGAGGCGCTAAAGGAATCTGGCATACCCTACACGCTGCTGCGCAACGGATGGTACACAGAAAATTATACCGCGTCCATCGCTGGAGCCCTTGCCGCAGGAGCATTTGTGGGAAGTGCCGGCGACGGTAAGATTTCATCAGCTCCGCGTATGGATTTTGCAGAAGCGGCAGCCATTGTATTAACCAGTGAAGGTCATGCCGGTAAAGTATACGAATTGGCGGGCGACCAATATTACACCCTGAAGGATCTGGCCGCCGAAATTTCGAAGCAGACCGGGAAAGAGCTGCCTTATCAGAACCTGCCCGAGTCTGAATATGCCCGGATACTTAAGAGCATAGGTTTGCCGGAAACATTTGCTCTGGCAATTGCAGGATGGGATGTAAGTGCATCGCACGATGATCTGTTTGACAACAGTGGTCAGTTATCCGCATTACTTGGCAGAAGCACCACGCCTCTTTCCCAAGTAGTGGCAGATGCCTTAGCCGCAAAATAAACAATCGCCCCCATGTTCCGGATTATACACACCGAACATGGGGGCATTTATTTTATGGATTATTCCACCTTTTCAATTAGCAATCTGCTTTGAAGCTCGTCAAAAAATGAGGGATCGTCCGGAGCAATAATGTACTTTCCTTTGTGTAGCGTGTGTATTAAAATCCAATGATTGTTTCTGCGGGCATAGAGTTTTACCTTGCCGATACGGGGTGAATAAAAATAACCCCAGTGACCGAATATGCCACTGCATCCGAAAGTACGTATCATGGAAAATACATTGCCCTTACCAAGGTATTGGGCGGCACTTATTTCATTAAGGCGGATGCTGATTTTCTTATAAGGGGCTTTTAAAACCAAGCTATCCTCTGTAAGACTGAAAGAGGTGGGAATATGACCATATATCACCACATAGAGTACAGAAAACAGCGCAAACAGGATCAGCCGGGGATAAAAATCGGGAATAGCGAAGAAAAGCACAACCAACAAGGCTGTAAGTATCAGCGTAATCAGAAAATTGGTCCGATCCATCGACGAAGTAGAGGTTATTGTTTTCATATCAAAGTATTTAAATTTACAAAAAACCATCTGCATGTATCCTCACAAAGATACTAATTATAACCAAACTTCAAAATAAGCTTCTGCAAGCACCCTGGTTTTGTATCTGCAATTTGTTTGTTTGAAACAAATCTTCTAAATTTACTTTCTGTCAATAAAGTAGTATACTAGTAATGTTATAAATAAAAGGATATGAAAAACGTAATTGTATTTGGAGCAAGTACCAATCCTGAAAGATACGCGTACAAAGCCTCAGTCGAGTTTAAGGCAAAGGGCTACAACGTATTTCCGGTTGGCCGCAAAAGGGGATTGATACAAGACATGGAGATTTTGGAAGAACCTCCTATGGACCGCCACATTGATGTAGTTTCCATCTATCTGGGTAAAGACAATCAGCAACCCTATTACGACTATCTGCTGAAGATAAAGCCGGATCATGTTATTTTTAATCCGGGTACAGAAAACCCTGAATTGGAACAGATGCTTACGGAAAAAGGAATCCAAAACGAAGAGGCCTGCTCGCTGGTACTTATGCGTATCGGAGAATTATAAATACAAAATATCAATTTCTGTAATTTTAAATTAAAAAGAGTTGACCACTTAAACCTTTCACGAATTGCCTTGTCAAAGAGTCATAAATCATTAATATTTAAATATATGAGGTGTACTATTTTCTCTTTGGCAACGCTTTTCATTATTTCGCTATCTGCCTTTGCGGCTCCTCAGAATAAGGAACCCCAACGTAAAAGATTATCCGAAATACCAAAAGAGCTGAATTTAAGTGCCGAGCAACAAAAGCAGCTGGATGCTCTGAATGCCGAATTCAAGGCAAAAATGGAAGAGTTCAAAAAAAGCATGGATGAGCTTAAAAGCAAGCAAGGCGAATGGAAAGGAATGGCCGACGAACATCAGAAGGCTATTAAAGAACTGCTCACTCCGGAACAGATGGAAAAATGGAAGGATATGATGCCTCAGATGGGAAAACTTCGTCAGTTTGATTCTCGCAAAAGAGAATTTGTAACCCCCGACGGAGATGTACTTCGCTATAGAGGCAGAGATTTCATTCCGGGCGACAGCATGAAGTTCGGACCTCACAGACGGGGATTCGCTCCGGGAGATAGTTTGAAGCAGGGTTCGTGGATGAGGGGAAAGGGTGACCGTTTCTCCGGACTTAACCTGAGCGATGAACAGAAGACTAAACTGAAGGCTTTACGCGAAGAGCATCGTAAAAAAATCGGTGAGATGAACACCCAACACAGGGCTGAAATGGAAAAGATTCTGACTCCCGAACAGTTGAGCAAACTCAAAGAGAGTCAACCCGCATTTGACAGAAAACAAAAAGTGAATGCGTCGGATTCGGTCACTTCCAAAGGTAAAAAGGTAGAAAAGAATGTACAGATAAAGGTTGAAAAAAGGAAGTAAAGCAATTTGATTGTTTAGGTTTTTACGGATTTAGAATGGTTTTTAAACAGAAACCCCGATGCAGATCTTTTAGACAGCATCGGGGTTTCAACGTAAAGATTATGCTTAATTACAAAGGGTATTCGTCAAATGCATACAATACGGTACTTAAGTAGCGTTCGCCGGTATCTGGCAGCAGCGTTACAATCAGCTTACCTTTATTTTCGGGTCTTTTAGCTACCTCGGCAGCAGCCCATGCCGCAGCTCCGGAAGAAATACCAACCAGCAATCCCTCTTTTTGTGCCAGCTCGCGACTTGTTTTAATGGCCGCATCGTTTGTTACGGTTATAATTTCGTCCACCACCGCAGGATTGTATGTTTTAGGAATGAATCCGGCACCTATACCTTGAATCTTATGAGGTGAAGGGGCTCCACCCGACAATACGGGTGAGTCCGCCGGTTCAACGGCGATGATTTTCACATGGGGGTTATGTGCCTTAAGGGCCTCACCCACTCCACTGATAGTACCACCTGTTCCAACACCAGCAACAAAAATGTCCACTTTGCCGTCTGTATCGCGCCAGATCTCTTCTCCGGTTGTTTTTTTATGTATCTCGGGATTTGCCGGGTTTTCAAATTGCTGAAGGATTACAGAACCTTCGGTTTCAGCCTGAAGATCGGTTGCCTTCTGTATGGCAGCCTTCATTCCGCCGGGACCTGGAGTCAGCACCAGTTCAGCACCAAGAGCTTTTAGCAGAGCGCGGCGTTCCAGACTCATGGTTTCGGGCATGGTAAGAACCAGCTTATAACCTTTTACAGCTGCAACAAAAGCCAGTCCAACGCCGGTGTTACCACTGGTAGGTTCGATAATGGTCGCACCCGGTTTTAGAATACCCTTGGCTTCGGCATCTTCAACCATGGCCAGGGCGATACGTTCCTTCACACAACCAACCGGATTGAATGATTCCAGTTTTGCCACTACGGCTGCTTCCAGCCCTTTACTCGCATTAAAAGCAGAAAGTTCCAGCAACGGAGTATTTCCGACGAGTTCAGTCAATTGTTTAGCAATCTTTCCCATATTGTTATGTTTTATCGTTATTTATTTTTTACAAAGGTCGGAATTTTACAGAACTCAACAATACCATAGTTATGGTATATTTTATAAAAAGGTTAATCCACTCCCAGTAAATCGCGGGCATTAGCCATAGAGGCTTCCGTAAGGGCAGCCCCACTCAGCATACGTGCAATCTCGATAACACGTTCTTCCGTATCCATCTGCTTTATCTGGGTAATAGTTCTGTCGTTCTCCTCCTTTTTAAATACATAATAATGGGCATTCCCCTTCGAAGCGATCTGCGGCAAATGCGTGATGGCCATCACCTGCATCTTGGTTCCAAGTTCATGCATGATATCCCCCATTTTATTAGCGATATCGCCCGATACTCCGGTATCCACCTCGTCGAATATGATGGCGGGTAAAGCGGTTGCTCCGGCTATCATGGCTTTGAGACAAAGCATCAGACGGGATATTTCACCTCCCGAAGCCGTATTGGCCACCGGTTGGAGGTCGCCGCTCTTATTGGCGGAAAACAGAAAGCATATCTCATCAATCCCATCGGCATCGGGAGACGATTTGGTCTTAAAGTCGACCGAAAACCTTGTGTTAGACATACCCAGCGGAGCGATCATTTCCACCAGCTGTCTGGCTAATCCCAACGAGGCTATCTTACGTTGCTCGCTTAACACCGAGGCTTGCTGCATCAGCTCTTTGAATGTTGCATCCACCTGCTGCTGAAGTGCTTCTATCTGATTATCGTAAGAATCTATTTCCTGTAGTTGCGCCGTATATTTTTCCTGCAAAGCAATCAGCTCTGCAACCGAGTTCAGATGATGTTTCTGTTGCAGGGTGTAGATCAGGTTTAGACGCTCCTCTACAAACACCATCCGTTCGGGATTAAATTCCACATCCTCTTTCTGCGAATCCGCATCGGATGACAGGTCGTTCAGGTCGATATAGGCCGAGCGTAACCGTTCTGCCATCTCCTTTGCCTGGGGGTAGAAGCGCTCGAGGGAGGTGGCTGTCTGCAACGCCTCTTTTATTTGCAACAACCCACCCTGTTCGTCGCCCGAAAGTAATTCTGTAATTTTATACAAGGCACCCTTGATCTCTTCGGCGTGCGTCAAGGTTTCCTGTTCTTGTTCCAGCATCTCCTGCTCTCCATCCGTCAACCGGGCTTCATGCAATTGCTCCAGCTGGAAACGGATGTAATCTTCCTCCTGCCGATTCTGACGCGATTTCTCGGTCAGCTCCTTCAGGTCGCGCTTCAACGACTGGTAACGGCTGAATTCCTTACGGTATAGAATGAGTGGTATTTCGTTGTCGGCCAACACATCCACTACGTCAAGCTGAAAACGACTGTCGCCCAACATCAGGTTCTGATGCTGCGAATGGATATCGATCAATCGTGTACCGAGACTGCGCAACACATTGAGCCCTACCGGCGAATCGTTTACAAATGCACGGGATTTACCGGATGCATACAGTTCGCGGCGCAGGATACAATGCCGGGCATCGTATTCGAGGTCGTTGGCAATAAAAAACGGTTCCAGCTGATAGAGCGAGATATCGAAGGTGGCTTCAATAACACACCTGTCGGCCTCTTTCTTGATACTTTTTCCGTCGGCCCGCTGACCTAAAACTAGGGAAAGAGCACCAAGTATGATTGACTTTCCGGCTCCCGTTTCGCCGGTTATCACCGAAAAGCCATTGGCAAATTCTATGTCGAGACTATCGATCAGAACATAGTTTTGTATGAATAAGGACTTAAGCATAATGCATCACTTTTTCAAAGATTCCAGACGGGTAGTCTGCGTTGGGTAGATTGCCGACAATAGTTTAAATCCCTCCTGTTTTTCGGTTTGATTGGCTTTGGTGTACACACCTGTCACCTCGTCGAGCTTGCCATCCGAAAAAAGCTGTAGTAAAACAGATCCGGGGCGTGCCGACTGTATTTGCTGTAATACAGGGAGTGACTCGATGATGGTTGTGCGTCCGCGATCCGGATTTGCAGCCATCTCGTCCAATCCTTTCCGATGGTATGTGTACCAGAAGTTCCGGAAAATCTCGGAGGTATTGTCGGTCAGCGCAGTAATCAGGGCATGTCTGTTACGATTGCCATCGAATGCTTTCCATCCGTTCCAGGCCATTTCCGACTGAGCCAGGGTGGTTACCTGCATCGCTTGTTGCAGATAGGCAGTTCCTCCCTGGGGTGCAAAACTGTCGAAATCCAGTCCCAGTATAACATAGATATAGAAAACCACCGAGGCGGTAAGGTTGCTCTGTAAGGTATTCTGCGCGTAGTCCAGCGGTTCAAACTCGGTATAGTCGAAATCCAGCTGGGTATCTCTAAAATTAAACAACGTAGTGGAATAACCAGAATTATAGACCGGACGACGGGCCTGCACCTGTAACTCGGCCTTGAAGCTCGACTCGGAAGGCATTTCGTTTATAATAAACGTAAAGGTACAGTCGATCCGTTCGTTCACGGCAAACGTGGCATCCGTCCACCTCCGGTTATTTATAAACTCAGTAAGCGCCGTCTGCAGTGTTGTAAACACCTGTTTGTTGGTTCCCTGCACCTTGTCACTGTTTATCGTGACCCGGGCATTGAGTTCCTGCGCCCCGGCTGTAAAGCAAAGCAACAGGCATACAAACACATACATCAGCTTCTTCATTCTATGTCGGTTTTATTCTATACGTTAATACATGCTGTTATTTCAACAACGATGCCAGTTTTTCAACGATATCCCCTGCAACTTCATTTTTGGGCTTTACAGGATATTCGGTCAGTTTGCCGTTGGCTTCCAAAATAGACACCTTGTTGGTATCGCAACGGAAACCGGCACCTTTATCCTTTAACGAATTCAGCACGATAAAATCCAGGTTCTTCCTTTCAAGCTTTTCCGTAGCATGCGCCACTTCGTTGGTCGTCTCCAGGGCAAAACCTACCAGACGCTGACCGGCCTGCTTCATTTTACCCAATGCAGCGGCAATATCCGGATTGGGCACAAGATGCATGGTAATATCGCCGGTCTTTTCCCGCTTTATTTTTTCGTCCGATTGAACCTCGGGGCGATAATCGGCTACAGCAGCACATAATATGGCAGCATCCGAATCGGGGAAAGTCCT
>NZ_JBFWMI010000101.1:0-3104 GCF_050251695.1 Macellibacteroides sp. | reverse complement strand
TGGGCACAAGATGCATGGTAATATCGCCGGTCTTTTCCCGCTTTATTTTTTCGTCCGATTGAACCTCGGGGCGATAATCGGCTACAGCAGCACATAATATGGCAGCATCCGAATCGGGGAAAGTCCTAACTGCCGCCTGATACATCTCTTCGGCCGACTCAACATCGATTCTTCGTATGCCCGGATGAGTGGTGCTAAGGGAAACCGGTCCGGCTATCAATGTAACCTGGGCCCCTTGGGCTGCACAGGCTTCTGCCAATGCAAATCCCATCTTGCCAGACGAATAATTACCTATAAAACGTACCGGATCTATCTTTTCATATGTCGGACCGGCTGTAATTACAATCTTTTTTTGGGTAAGGCTTCCCAAACCATCAAAATAGCGGTCAAGTACACCCACAATTACATCGGGTTCCTCCATCCTTCCCTTGCCTACCAGGTGGCTGGCAAGTTCGCCTTCGCCCGGCTCGATGATATGGTTACCAAAAGACCGTAGCTTCTCAATATTTTGTTGTGTTGTGGGATGAGCAAACATATCCAGGTCCATCGCCGGAGCAATAAACACCGGAGCCTTGCAAGACAAATAAGTGGTGATCAACATATTGTCTGCAATACCATTCGCCATTTTGCCAATAGAGGAGGCCGTTGCCGGAGCAATAAGCATGGCATCTGCCCATAAGCCAAGATCCACATGGCTGTGCCATGAACCATCTCGGTTCGAAAAGAATTCGCTAATCACCGGATTGCTGCTTAATGCAGACAACGTGATGGGTGTGATGAATTCTTTACCTCCGGGTGTTATCACAACCTGTACTTCGGCTCCTTTCTTAACAAGCGCCCGGATAATATAGGCAGCCTTGTAGGCAGCTATACTCCCGGTTATTCCCAATATTATTTTTTTACCTTTTAACATGCTTTTCTGTTATAATCTAAACCTCTTTTCACTATTAAAGGCGGGCATCCATTCAATTATTTGGAATTGAAATTTCTCAATTTAATCTCGGTAAGAACTTTCTTTGTGTTCAAAGGAAAATCGCCCTGCATCATCCAACCATAATACCCCTGGTCGTTTTTAAGCACATCTTCCACACGTTGACCTTTGTATTTACCAAAATTAAAAACCTCTTCGCCTTTATCGTTGTAAACCATGCGTCCGGCAAAGTCTACATTCGTGTTAAAGCTGGAAAACTCAGAAAGATACTTGATATCGTTCTCCAACTCAGGATATCGGTCAAGCTGCGCCTTAAGCACCTCGTAAGTTGCATAGGTGTCGGCTTCGGCCGAGTGTGCATTCTCAAGACTTTTATCGCAATAAAACTTATAGGCTGCCGCCAGGGTACGCTGTTCCATCTTATGGAAGATGGTCTGCACATCCACAAACTTTCTTTTATTAAGATCGATGTCCACTCCGGCACGCAGAAACTCTTCCACAAGTAACGGAATATCGAAACGGTTTGAATTAAATCCTGCCAGATCGCATCCTTCAATCTGTGCTGCCAGAGATTTGGCAATCTCCTTGAACGTGGGACAATCCTTTACATCCTCGTCTGTAATCCCATGTATGGCAGTAGATTCTGCAGGAATAGGCACCTCCGGATTAATTCTTCTCGTTTTTACCTCCTCCTTACCATTGGGGAAAACCTTCACATACGAAATCTCTACAATACGATCTTTTACAATATTTATCCCTGTTGTTTCCAAATCGAAAAAAACCAGCGGATTCTTTAAGTTTAATTGCATTATTTAATTGTTAGTCATTTAACATCATTGGCATGAGCAACATCAGCAGATCCTCGTTCTCTTCGTTCTCGGCCGGGATGATAAGTCCGGCTCTGGAAGGATCGGCTAATTCAACCACGACTTCGGTGGAATTGATATTGTTCAATATTTCGATAAGGTAAGTAGCCTTGAAGCCGATGCTTAACTCAACACCCGTAAACTGACAGGCAATAAGCTCCTCTGCTGCAGTAGAGAAATCGATATCCTGAGCCGAAACTTTCATTTGGTTTTCCTTTAGTTGAAGTTTAACCAGACTACTTGCCGGGTTTGAGAAAACCGAAACACGTTTAAGAGCATTCAGGAACGACAAACGGTCGATAATCACTTTATGCGGATTGTTCTGAGGAATTACACTGTTGTAATTGGGGAAGCGTCCTTCAATCAAACGGCAAACCATCTCAAAATTAGTACAGTTGATGTATGCGTTGTTGTCGTCAAACTTAATGGTAACCATTTCGCTTTCCTTTGCCAAAACGGCTTTCAGCAGGTTAGCCGGCTTCTTTGGAAGAATAAAAGATGCCTTTTCCGACGATTTTACAGACAGATTACGCAAACGAACCAACTTATGTCCGTCGGACGCAACAAAAGTAAGATTATCCGGGTGGATATCGAAATAAATACCATTCATAACCGGACGCAATTCATCGTCCGCCGTGGCAAAAATGGAACGGCTGATACCATTCAACAATGTCTGTGCATCTACAAGGATGGAAACAACGTTCTGTCCCAATGGCTTTTGTTGCGGATAGGTATCCCCTTTCTGTCCGATAAAGTTGTATTTACCATTTTGGAAATGAATGAAAATCTCCAGATTGTCGTCGTTGATATCAAACGTAAGCGGTTGTTCGGGAAGCTCTTTCAAAGGCTCCAACAGAATCTTTGCAGAGACTGCAAATACTCCGCTACCCTGCGCATTCATTACATCGACAGAGGTGACCAACCGTGTTTCGGAGTCGGATGCTGTCATTGTTAATTTATTTCCTTCCAGGTTGAAAAGGAAGCTGTCCAGTATTGGCAAAGAATTTTTAGACGCAATTACTTTGCTTATAGACTGCAGGCGGGAAAGTAGCGCAGTACTTGATACATCGAATCTCATAGCTCTTTATTTATTTATCTGTTATTATTATTCAAAAATTACAACAGAGCAAAATTAAGAAATTATTCCGTTTAAAAGGTAATCCAACGGATCAAAAGTGGAATAAATCGAGTAGGAGGAAAACAAAAGTAGTTTTCTTCCTACTTTTGTTTTCCGACCTCTCACACCACCGTACATGCCGTTCGGCATACGGCGGTTCTTTAATTACGATGCAGACGGCGATATAATC
>NZ_JBFWMI010000100.1:8636-11506 GCF_050251695.1 Macellibacteroides sp. | reverse complement strand
TGAAAGTAATGATAGTAACTTCTCATTACGGTCTGGAAAATACAATACACTATATGACATCTTTTTGAGGACAAAGAAACTCTATTATACTATATAATAAGACACGTACTACACCGAATAGATACTTGGACCATGGTTGAGATATCGTTGGACCATGGTCCAACGATATCTCAACCATGGTCCAACGATTAAATGTTCGTTAACAAAATTGTTAACTATCACTATCTGAACAATAGAATACTATTACCTTTTAAAGTATATCCTTAATCTCGGTGAGCTGTTTGACTGTGAAGGTTGGTTCAAACCCTTTGGAAGGCAGCCCTTCCGGATTAAACCAAAGCTGATCCATACCGGCATTAAAGGCTCCGGCAATATCCGCATCCCAACTGTCGCCTATCATTAAAGACTGGCTGCGTCGTGAATTGGTGTTGATAAGAGCAAAGTCGAAAATTTGTTTGTGAGGTTTGTTTATGCCCGCATCTTCGGAAAGAATCATCCGTTCGATATAGGGCGAAAGTCCCGCATTGAAGAGCTTTTTGGATTGTACCTCCCTGAATCCGTTGGATAGGATAAACAGACGGTAGCCGGCCGACTTAAGATAATCCAATATCTCAATTGATCCGGGAATAAGGCGGGTTTTCAATGTCGTACGATTCAGGAAATCTTTGTTAAGCGCAATCACATAGGAAGGGTCCGATATGCCAAACGGCCGGAGTATATGCAGAAACCGCTCTACGATAAGGGTTTGTTTATCGATAGCCCCTTCGCGGTATTGCTCCCACAGCGAGAGGTTATTGGGCATATAGGTAGCAAAAAAAGCCTCGAAGGAGGCATAGAACCGATCAAATTTATAATCGGTGTACACTTCTTCGAGGCATTCTTTATTGTTATGATACGTATCCCAGAGGGTATCGTCCAGATCAATGAATAAATTCTTGTACATCAGTTTTTCATCCAACTTCGATAACAAGATATTTACCCAGGCTCCAGAATTGTTTTACATCTGTAATTTTCAGTGTAAGATTGCCGTCCTCGTCTTTATCCAACTGATAAGAGCCTTGCGGATGGTTCGATTTTAACTGAGCCTTGGGTGAGAACAAAGGTATTTCGGTTACTTCGCGGATATCGATGGTAATGAAATAATCTTTATTAAACCCACTCTGAAGCACTTTTGATTTGGCAAAAATACCGCCACCGCTTAGAATCTTCTGGTCTTTCAATTCCTTGGAAGTTCCGAAGCAATAGTAAGCCGTATTCAACGCCTTGTCTTGTGCATGAAGTTTCTCCGACTGAGCGGCTGTAGTTGTTGAAAGAGACTCTACATCCTGTGTAAGCGAACCAACCATTTCGTCCAATTCCTGAATACGTACATTCTTGTTGGCCAGATCTTCCTGAAGAGCCACAATCATGGCAGTCTTCTGATCCAGTTCGGAAGCAAGTCTGTCTACCGTCTTCTTCAATTCAGCAGATTTGAAACCGCTTGATTTTAGTTGAGCCTGCAATTTTGCAATCTGCTCTTTATTCTTTTTCAAGGTTTCGGTAACCAGTTGCATGTTGCTTCTGATTTGCTCTTTGCTATTTTGATTAAGCTCTACACCTCCTTGTTGTTGGATAGACAGGTAATTTTCGGCATCACGGATGGACTGGAAATTAGTTTCCACTTCATTCAGAATTGAAAGCATTTCATTCAACTCAGTAGACGATTTTGCATTTTCTAGTTTAAGCGAGTCGTTTTCTGCCTGTAATTGTTTATAATCCGCAGAGTTCTGCCCGCAAGAGGCGAACATGGCTGCACAGATAATCGTAACTAGTACTTTTTTCATGTTTTTGATTGAATCTTTAATTAAACTTCGTTGACTTTCTCTTTTTCCATCTTGTTATTTAAGCCTGCTAAAACTATAACAATCTCACCTTTAGGTTCGTTCATCGAAAAATGCGATATGACTTCCGAGAGGGTACCTCGAACCGTTTCTTCATGCAATTTTGAAATCTCGCGCGAAACGGATACCTTTCGTTCGGCTCCCATAAATTCACTCAGTTGAGTAAGTGTCTTTACCAGCCGGAAAGGAGATTCATAAAAAATAATTGTACGGGGTTCTATGGCAAGTTCCTTCAACCGGGTCTGCCTTCCCTTTTTCTGGGGAAGAAAGCCTTCAAAACAGAATTTATCGCAAGGTAACCCCGAATTTACAAGAGCCGGGACAAAGGCTGTCGCACCGGGCAGACATTCTACATCCACTCCTTGTTCAACACATGCACGTACAAGCATAAAACCCGGATCGGAGATGGCGGGCGTACCGGCATCGGAAACCAGGGCGATGTTTTCGCCCCCCCGGATTCGGCTAGCCAGCTGGTCAACCGACTTATGCTCATTGAATTTATGATGACTGAGCATCTTGTTCTGTATCTCAAAATGCTTCAATAAGAAACCTGTTGTTCTCGTATCTTCCGCAAGAATAAGATCGGCCTCCTTCAAGACCCTTATGGCCCTGAGTGTGATGTCTTCCAGATTACCTACCGGAGTGGGAACAATTGTTAATTTTGCCATCAGTAAATATGCTTATATTTATGAAAAACGTTTTTCCAGCAATTTAATAAAATCTGCCACGGCTTCGTCTTCCACATTCCATTTTAATTTTTTGTCGAGATATGTAATCGATTCCTCAAACGATTGCAACTCATTTAAATCGCTGATCGCTTCATTCATCCGCCCTTCGTCTCCCCCGAACAGTTCCCTGCGGAACCTGAAACGGTCGTTCAGACTGAATGCCTTCCTGAAGTCGGCCAGAAACTTTTTCTGTATCACCTCATTCAACGAAATAGAATGGGGGAGCGACTGTTCCAATGTAGTAGCGTGAGAGGATGCAGAA
>NZ_JBFWMI010000100.1:0-8536 GCF_050251695.1 Macellibacteroides sp. | reverse complement strand
AATGATCTTTATATTCCGAGCAAAAATAAGTAATTATTATATACATGCATGCCATTTAACCGAAAAAAGTGAAATTAGCCTACAAACTCTTCCGGAAGATTTACCAGATAAAGCCTGTCAGTGGCACGAGTCATCGCCGTATACAACCACCGGTAGAAGTTCTCGCCCAGCATCTCTTCGGTCATGTAGCCAATATCCAGAAAAACATTCTTCCACTGGCCCCCTTGTGCCTTGTGGCAGGTAATGGCATAGGCATACTTTACCTGAACGACATTGTAGTGGGGGTTCTCCTTCATTTTCTTCATCTTGCCGGACTTGGTGGAGATGTCCTGGTAGTCTTCCAATATGGTGTAAAAGAGCTTGTCGTTCAGCTCCTTTGGTAGTGCCGGAGCTTCGGTCTGCAGTGTATCCAGCAGAATCTTGATATCCAGTTCCATGTCGTAATCCTGAAAGCGAACCGTAACGTCGCAAAAACGGAATCCGTATAAATGTGATTCGTTACGCACGCGCAAAACCTGTACAATCTCTCCGTTGGCAATAAAGTCTATCTCTTTGTTGTTGCGGGTCCAGAAGTAATTGTTCTTTACAATCATAAGCCGGTCGCCGGTGGATAGCTCCTCTTCGCGGTATAGTATCTGGTTCCTGATTCCGTTGTTGTAAATGTTGGCCCTTTTATTGGAGCGCGAAATAACGATCGTATCATCCAATCCGTCTTTGCTGTAGGCATTGGAAATGGCTTCAATCAACTCGCTTCCGTTAATCATCTGGATGTCGGCAAAACCTTTAACCGTAAGCTTCGGATAAATTTCCACCCGGTTGTTCCGCAGACTGTCCCTTAACAGGGTGGCGTTGTACAGAATGCCCGAATTCAGATCCTGGCGGACCACTTCCGTAAGCTGTATTTCATCTACCTGCAGGTTGTATCCTTTAAGTATGTCGGCCTGCAGCGCGGGACTTTCCACCTGCATCACCGGGGGGAGCTGTGCCGTGTCGCCCATAAGCATCAGCCGGCAGTTTTCGCCCGAATATACATAGTGTACCAGGTCGTCCAGCAGCCTGCCCGACCCGAAGTAATGAGAGTCAATGCCCTGATTTGAAATCATGGAGGCTTCATCTACGATAAAAAGGGTGTCTTTGTGCAGGTTGTCCGACGGATGGAAAGCCGAAAGATCGTTTGAAAAAGCATCCTGCCTGTAAATTTTCTTGTGGATGGTAAATGCCTGCTGACCGGCGTAATTGGATAACACCTTCGCAGCCCTGCCGGTTGGGGCAAGAAGTACGCTTTTTTGCTTTAATCCGCTCATGGTCTTAACAAGGGCTCCTACAAGAGAGGTTTTCCCGGTTCCGGCATAACCTTTTAACAACAACGCCGAATTCTCATTTGCAGATAAAAGAAAGTCTGCCAGGATATTTAGTGCGAAAAGTTGCTCATTAGTTGGCGTATGTGGGAAATTTTGTCTAATTTGGCGGCTTAAATGACTATTTATCATCTTGATTGCAATATTTTTTGCGATAAAGGTAGTTGATTAAATATTCTTTTTTAAATTTGCCGGACGAAATAAATTTAAAAAAAATAATACAAACCATGAAAGTTACATTTAAGATTCTGCTAGTTGCTGCAGTTGTAGTGCTTATTTATATGTGCTACAGAAGTATTATGGCTCCGATTGAGTTCGAACAAGAGAGAGGTGCTCGTGAAAAGGCTATCATTGCTCGTTTGATTGATATCAGAAAGGCTCAGATCGAGTACAAGAACAAGTACAAAGTTCATGCTGCAAGCTTCGAAGAACTTTCTCGCTTCCTGAAAGAAGAAAAAATCCCTTTCTTGAGAAAAGAAGGTGTGCTTACAGATGAGCAGCTTGAAAAGGGTCTGACTGAAAAGGAAGCTGTTAAGCAAGGTCTTATCAAACGTGATACTTTCTGGGTTATTGCTAAAGATACATTGTTCGGTCCTGCATTTAATGTGGACTCTTTGAAATTCGTTCCGGGAACAACTCAACCTTTCTTCATGGACACAGCTTCATTGGTTTCGGGTTCAGGTTATACCATCAAGGTATTCGAGGCTAGCGTAACATACGATACTTACCTGGGTGATTTGGATAAGCAGGAAGTTGCAAACCTGAAAGATGTGGCAACTAAATCAAACAAATTTGCAGGTCTTAAAGTAGGATCACTCGAAGAAATCAACAACAACGCTGGTAACTGGGAGTAATTTAGAACATACAATGGCGATCAGTATTCCTGAACATTTGCATACTGGTAACGCTGAAAATTATAAAATGTCCATCCGGCTTTGTTCGGATGGACTTTCTTTTTCAGGTTACAATCCTTCGGAGAGCGGCTCGTTCTTTTATGGCGAGGCAACGTACGACCGAAGCAAGAGCTATATTGCCTGGCTTAAGGATCTGTTCTTTGAAAACGATTTTTTCAACTATCCCTTTGCTGCCATTCATGTTCTGTATTTATCGTCACGCTATACACTGATTCCTAATGTAGTGCTTAAGGATAAAGAGGAGGAGGCATTTCTTTCTTTTACGTGGGCAGGCTCCACTCAGAAAGGAATTCGTAATGCTGTTAGGGGAGAAGAGATGACGGTCGTTTTCGATATGCCGGAAGATATATACGAGTTTTGTGCCCGCTCTTTGTTGAATCCCACCTTTGTACACCATCTTGTTCCTTTCCTTTCCGTATGGAAAAAGCGAAGTGCACAGAGCATTCCGAAGCACATGTATGTTTACATTCACGGCGCCGACCTGGATATTGTCTGTTACGATCAGGGACGTTTACTTTTTGCCAATTCTTTCCCCTTTCAGGATACGACGGATATCATCTATTTCATATTGTATGCATGGCGACAAAACGGAATGGATCAGAAAAAGGATCTGTTGTTACTGGATGCTCCTAAATTGTTAAGGAGCGAGCTGCAGCAGATACTGTCTTCATTTATATTCAAAATGGAATCTATAGGGATACCAACCGAGTTTTATTTACTGGGCTCCGGAACAGACCGGGCTCCCCTTGATTTATTATATTTATCAATATGCGAATAATTAGTGGTATATACCGAAGACGTCGTTTTGATGTGCCCAAGTCATTCAGTGCCAGGCCTACGACCGATTTTGCGAAAGAGAATTTATTTAATGTTCTCTCCAATTTAATCGATCTTGAAGATACCGATGCCCTGGATCTGTTTGCCGGAACAGGTAGCATTACCTTCGAATTGGCTTCCAGAGGTTGTAAAAGGGTTACGGCTGTTGAGAAGAACAATGCCCATGCTTCGTTCATTGCCAAGGTGACGGAGGAGCTTAAGTGTAGTAGGATCGACCTGATCAGGGGGGATGCCTTCCGCTTTATTCAGACTGCCCGTCCCGACTCATTTGATTTTATATTTGCAGATCCTCCCTATGCCTTAAAGGAACTGGAGGAAATTCCGCGGTTGATATTGGAGCGGGGGCTGTTGCGCGAGGATGGCCTGTTTGTTATGGAACATCCTAAGACTTTCGATTTTTCGGCGTTACCCCATTTCTTGCAACACCGCGAATATGGTTCTGTAAATTTCAGTATCTTTCTTAAAGAAGCGGAGAGAACAGACGCATAAAAGATTCGGGTATACGCTGCTTGAAGGATCTTTTAAGCCACCTGGAAGGGATCACCTGCTCGCAGTGATGAATGTCGTGCTGAAATACCTTTTTCATCTTCTGTGCGAATGTAGTGTCGTACACAAAGGCACTGATCTCAAAATTGTGTTCAAAACTACGGAAGTCCATATTTGCTGATCCTATACATGCAATCGAATCATCTATCACCGTTAGCTTGGAGTGCAGGAATCCGGGTTCATACAGGTATACCTTTACACCGGCTTTCAGCATATCATCTATAAAGGAATGGGTGGCCATGTTGGCAGAACGGGCATCCGATCGTTTGGGTAACATCAATCTTACATCCACTCCACCCAGAGCCGCTGTTTGTAAAGCCTGGTTGATTCCTTCGGTGGGAAGGAAATAGGGTGTCTGTATGTAAATATACTTTTTGGCATTGGCAATACAAAAAATGGCGGCTTGAAGCAAGGTTCTCCATTGTCCGGTGGGACCACTGGTGGCTATCTGAATGCAATTGTCGCCCAAAGCCGGTGTCACCGGGTAATAATCACGTGATGTGATAAGGTTTTTACTTACCACATACCAGTCGATAAGGAAGGCGGATTGTAAACCCTGCGCCCCTTTACCGGTAATTTTAAAATGGAGATCGCGCCAGTTTCCCCAGGCAAGTCCTTTAACGTATCTGTCGGCTATGTTCATCCCACCCATAAAGCCTACTTTGCCGTCTATAACAACAATCTTGCGGTGGTTCCGGTAGTTCACCTTACTGGTGAATATCGGGAATACAACCCTAAGGAACGAATAAACCTCTATGCCTGATTCTTTCATTTCGTCGAAGAACTGCCTTTTTACGTTCCAGCTTCCCACGTCGTCGTACAGCACCCTTACCTGAACGCCCTCTTTCGCCTTGGCTATCAGGGCTTTCTTTACCTGATTCCCTATTTCGTCGTCGCAGAAGATGTAATACTGAAGATGGATATGGTGTTGTGCCTTTTCAATTTCGTCCAGCAGATCCCGGAACTTATCTGTGCCGTTTGTGTATATCTTGATATCACTGCCGTAAAGCAGAGACGATTGATTGGTATTGTTCAGAAGGGTTACAAGGGGTTGAAATTGTTTTGGAACAGCGCATTTATCCTGTGCAAGGACTCTTTCTGAGGGTCTTTTCATAATCCGTTTGTAGGTCCTTCGGGAGATGATCCGTTGTTTACGGTTATCCTGACCAAAGAAAAAGTAAAAGAGGAGTCCTATTCCGGGTGCCAGCAATAAAACAACCACCCAGGAGATGGTTTTAAGCGGGTTGCGGTTTTCTGTTATGATAACGAGTACCAGCCCTAATATAGTTATCGTGTACAATAAGATGAAAATCGTACCTACAATATATTCAATGTAAATGGCTGCCAGCATTTTTCTTTAATTAAAGGAATGCTAAAGATAGGAAAGTATGTGAACAAAAGCAAATCTTTTCAATCATTGCAACAGAGGTTATCCTTAATTCATCAAAAACACAAAAAAAAGGGATTTACCTGCCTGCAGGTAAATCCCTTTCCGGAATGTATTTCTTTTTTTAGAAGTGTCCCGGAGGAGGTCCCATATGTCCGCCCCGGCCTCTGCCTGGTCCCATTTGAGCATCCGATTGGGTGGCTCCACCTTTAAATATACTGAAACGATATATAAAGTGAACCATGAAGTAACTGTTCAGCGTATTATATTGTGAGTCGGTGATGCTGCTGGCAGTTACGTTACGGCTGATGTTACTTCGCTGTTGCAGGATGTCGTACACCTTAAACCGGATGGTTCCCTGATTGTTTTTCAGGAATGTTTTGGAGGCTGACGCATTCCATAACCACTCTTCCTGCTCGTAACCTGCTGAATAACCGGAGTTGGTAGAGAAATTGATGTCACTTTCAATCTTAAAATTAAGCGGAAGGTATAACGTTGTTGTTGCACCTGCGCCGTAGTTGTAGGTTCTTCGGTTATTCTGCGCCTGGAAGGAGTTGGTAACATTGTTGTACCGGATGTTTCCGTTTAGTCCGAAGTCGGCCACATTTGATCTGAAATCAATACCCGCACGTTCCATTACTGTAAAGCTTTTGCTGGTATTTTCGTCCGAGTTGATAAATCCTTTATTGTTGGAATAAGAAAGCATCGTCATTGAATTTACCGAGAATTTTTTATTTTTCAACGGCGTGTTTATTATGGCACGAAGGTTCCCGTTGTAATTTCCATCCACGTTTTTATAAGTAGTGAGTCGCTTACCACTGGTTCCCTGATAGGTGGTATAGCTTACAATGTCATTTATAACGTAACTTCCGTTGGCAAATACCATGAATGCAGTCTGCTTTTCCGGAATAAATTTCTGGAATCTTAGAAACAGGTTGTTTGTGTACCGCGGATTCAGGTCCGGATTACCGATAACTGTAACCAACGGATCCGAAACGTCTGCTACCGGCTGCAACTGCGTCATGCTGGGCTGACTTGTCTGGCCGCTGTAATTGATACGCAGATTGGTCTGTTTATTGAATATATAATTGAACTGAGCCATTGGAGACAGGTTAACCACACTCCGTTTCAACTCATTCAAATTAATGTCGCCAACAAAATTGATACTCTTCGTGTACGACGGGTCAACATTCAAACCGATGGTATAATTATACTTTTCCCGTTGTGCCTTGAAACTCAGACTGGCTCGTTGGTTGATAAAGTGATTCTTGTAACTCTGGCTGTAAGCCGTATCCAGTACGGAATAGGCTCCGTCTTCTCCCAGAATATACGAATTCTTAAGGGATTCCTGGTTACGCTGACTAAAACTGTAGGTTGCCTGAATAAAATTATTGCGTCCGATGGGTTCTACCCATGAAACATAGGCGCGATAATTGAAGCCTGTATTGTCGTAACGGAATTTCTGATCGATCACCTCAGACGGGTTGGAAGATTGAAAATATTCGGTATTGGAATAGTTTATACCCGTATTATAGGTGTCTTCAAGGCCTCCGGAAAGCGAGGCGCTGAATACGCGGCCTGCATTGTTAAGCTTCCTGCTGAATTCAAGTCGGCCCGAGAGGTTTACCCCTTCTCCATTGGATCTGTATTCTGAAATTCCTTTATTCACCCTGTTTTGAGTATCGTCCAGCGTTTCGAAGTCTACGTTTTCGTAGGTATTGTTCCGGCTATAGCTCATATCCGGAGTAAAAATGATACTGGTAAGTGTATCCGGCTTCCATTCCATACGAAGATTCAGTCCCACGTTGTCGCTTTTAGTACGGCTGATATTGCTCTCGTTGTAGTAGGAACTGCTGTCGTTCTGGAATATATTCTGGGTTTTACTGATGCTTTCTGCATCATTGTCGGAATGAGAATATCTGGCATTACCGCCCAATGTCATTTTTTTGTTGAATTCCTTGCTAAAGTTCAATCCGGCATTTCCGGAAGATGTGATTCCGTTTCCACTGCCAAACCGGCCGAATCCGCCGCGGCCACCACCTCCCATACCGGCGAACATGGTTGAGGCAAGGTCGCTGAACCCCATATTGTTTGTGTTGTTAAGCCCTCCCATAAAGGTAAACTGATCGTTGTTGATAAATCGGTTTACCATGGCATTTCCTTCATAGCGCTTTTCGCTTCCGTATCCGGCAAAAGCATTCCCAAACCAACCTTGCTTCATACCCGGTTTTACGGTAAGATTGATTACGGTCTCTTCGTTGCCATCGTCAAATCCGGTCATCATCGCCATATCCGATTTCTTATCCAGCACCTGAACCTTGTCTACCATCTTTGCGGGAAGGTTCTTGGAGGCTACTTTAGGATCGTCCGAGAAGAATTCCTTTCCGTCTATCATGATTTTTTTAATCTCTTTGCCATTTACGGTAACTTTACCGTCTGAAGCAATTTCGACGCCCGGCATCTTTTTCAACAGATCTTCCAGAACGGAGCCCTCGGTAACTTTGTACGAGTCGGCATTATATTCAACCGTATCGTTTCTTACCACAACTTCGTTTGCTTTCCCAACTACAACAGCCTCGCCCAGCTGGATAGCTCCATCGGTAAGTTCGATATTGCCTATCTTAACAGGATTTACCTTCCCTGTAATCTGCAAAGGCTGATAGGTAGGCTCGAATCCTACAAAGGTTACATGCAGCAGATAGCTGCCGGCTTTTATATTTTTAAGCGTGAAATTACCATTTGCCGAACTTACCACACCTCCTACCAAGGTGCTGTCTTTGCCTGTCAGTAATCTTACAGTTGCTTGTTCGACCGGGAGGTTATTTCCTCGTTCAACAATTCTACCTGTAACAGTGACTCCCGTTTGTGCCATAGCTGGCAACGTAAAGAGTACTACAATCAACACCAAAAGGATTTTTCCCAGTTTCATAATTATTAGTCTTAACAATTTTTGTTCTGGATAGATAGACATTATTAATTTAATTTGGTTTAATACTCAAACTTCGTTTTTTTTTGTAATTAACAATTTTACGTTTAAGATTCACTGCTGTCTGTTTTTTCTTTTATACGGGCTTAAACTATTTGATAAAGAATCAGTCTGTACTTTATGTGTAATTTATTCAATAACTTTTAATTGAATTGGATATGAAAAAATTAATTGGTTTGTTTTTGATTTTGTTTCTGAGCTCCACAGTCTTGATTGCTCAGGAAAACAGAACAGCGAGGAGAGGTGCGGATATGAAGGCTATGCAGGAGCGGATGATCTCCGAACTGAAGCTGGATGAGAAGCAGGCAGCCGAGTATCAGAAGATTTCGGATGAATTCAGGAGCAAGATGCAGAGTGAGCGTGAGAAAATGGGCGGTGACCGGCAGGCCATGTTTGAAAAAATGAAGACCCTTCGTGCGGAACGTGACGAGAAACTTAAAGCGGTTCTGAGCGAAGAGCAATTCAAACAACTCCAGGAAAAGGAAAAACAGATGCAAGGGAACAGAGG
>NZ_JBFWMI010000099.1:0-11571 GCF_050251695.1 Macellibacteroides sp. | reverse complement strand
ATACAGACCGGAATCTGAACAAGGAGGCAGCCATTCCTGTGAAGATGATTAAAATTAAGTCGGCCGAATCCGTAATTCAGCAGAGTTATGTAGGCACTATAGAAGAGTCGCAGGCCTCGTCACTGAGTTTTAGTGTTGCCGGTAATGTGGAGAAGGTGCTTGTTTCCGAAGGACAGATGGTCTCTAAAGGACAGTTATTGGCTACATTGGATCAGCGGGTTCTGTTAAACAGCTATCAGGCAGCCAATGCCGCCAGAGTCCAGGCACAAGATGCTTTCGACCGCTTGCATTCGTTGTACGAAAAGGGAAGTCTGCCCGAAATAAAGTATGTGGAAATCGAAAGCAAGCTCGAACAAGCCAAGGCCATGGAGCAGATTGCTGCAAAGAATCTGAAAGACTGTAACCTTTATGCACCCTTTACCGGTGTAATTGCCCAACGGTTTGCCGAAACCGGAGTGAATGTGTTGCCCGGAGCTCCGGTATTCAAGCTGTCGAAGATTGAAGAGGTTGATGTAAAAGTATCCATTCCCGAAAACAAAATCGCAGCTATTCAGCTCGGTCAGCTTGTCCGGATTCGTGTTGCTGCTCTTAATAACGACTGCTTTGAAGGTAAAATAACGGAAAAAGGCATTCAGGCTAATCCGCTTTCACACGCATACGATGTAAAGATCAGACTGGCAAATCCGCTCCATAAATTAATGCCGGGTATGGTGTGTAATATAACAATGCAACAGGATGGAGCAGCTGTTGGATTTGAATTGCCTGTAAAGTCGGTTCAGGTCGAGCATACAGGCAAACGATTTGTCTGGGTAAGCGAAAACGGTATAGCCAAGCGACGCTATGTGGATATTGAATCGCTGTCCGCCAATGGAGTGCTGGTATTTGGGGCGGTATCGGCTGGCGACAGTGTGGTTGTAGAAGGAATGCAGAAAATAAGTGAAGGAATGAAAATTGAACAAAGATGAGCCGTAAGAAGACAGGAATTATAGAGTTGGCTATGCGGCACCGGCAAATTGTAATTTTGTTTGTGTCGATGTTGGTATTGTTTGGTATTTATGCATTGGACAAAATGCCCAAACAGGAGTTTCCATCCTTTACAATAAGGCAAGGTCTGGTTATAGGAGTGTACCCCGGTGCTACGTCGGCAGAGGTGGAAGAGCAGGTGACCAAACCGCTTGAACAATATATATTCAGCTACAAGGAGGTTAAAAAGAGAAAGACCTACACCGAGAGTAAAGACGGGATGGTGATTGTCCATGTGGAGCTGAACGATAATGTGAAAAATAAGGATGAGTTCTGGTCGAAGTTTAAACATGGATTGTCCTTATTTAAATCAGAATTACCATCGGGTGTTGTTGCGTTGATTGCAAACGACGATTTCGGCGACACCTCGGCGTTGCTGATTACCCTGGAATCCGACGATAAAACCTATCGCGAGCTTGAAGACTATCTCGAAGAGCTTGAAAACCGTTTGCGAAGGGTGGAGTCTGTATCTAATCTCCGGAGATACGGATTACAGAAGGAACAGATTAGTGTATACCTGGATAAAGATAAGCTGGCAACCTACGGAATAAGTCTGCCAACCCTTTCTGCAACACTGTTCGGTCAGGGATTTACTACGTTGAGCGGAGTGGTGGACAACGATACGTACCGCTTTCCTATTCATATCTCGGATACCTATCCCGACGAAAGATCTATTGCAGAGCAAATTGTCTATTCAGATCTTACCGGTCATGTGATCCGGTTGAAGGATGTGGCACGAATTGTTCGCGAGTATCCGAGTCCCGATAGTTATATTAAAAATAACGGGAAGAAATGCATATTGCTCTCGATGGAGATGCAAAAAGGGAACAACATCGTAGAATACGGAAAAGAGGTCGAAAAGGTGCTGAAGGAATTTCAGCAGGAACTTCCCGAAAGCGTGAGTGTATATCGTATAGCCGATCAACCCAAAGTGGTGGAATTGTCTGTATCTACCTTCCTTAAGGAATTGCTGATGGCTATCCTTACGGTAATTCTTGTCGTGGTGGCTTTGCTTCCGTTACGCGTTGCTTTGGTCGCATCTTCTACCATTCCCATCACTATATTTATTTCACTGGGCATTCTGTTTGCCTCCGGTATAGAACTAAACACAGTTACATTGGCCGGATTGATTGTTGTATTGGGAATGATTGTAGATAACTCCATTGTGATTGTAGACAGTTATCTTGAAAAGCTTGATGAAGGAATGTCGCGTTGGCATGCATCTATTGCGAGCACGAAAGAATTCTTTAAGTCCATTCTGTCGGCGACACTGGCAATCAGCATAACCTTCTTTCCATTTCTGATAACGATGACCGGGATGTTCAATGATTTCCTGCAGGCCTTTCCGTGGACAATCACCATCACACTGGCCGTTTCCTTACTGGTAGCCGTATTATTGGTTCCATTCATGCAATATTTCTTTATAAAGAAAGGATTGCATGCAAAAAGTGCCGGACAAAAGAAAGAAAAGAAGAACCTATTGGAATTGATGCAAAAGGGGTACGAAAAGGTGTTGGAAAAGACATTTCTTTACCCGAAAGCAACCCTGGCGATTGGAGTAGTCTCGGTGGGTGCAGGTCTGTGTCTATTCGGTTTGCTTCCCCAACGTCTGATGCCTATCGCCGAACGCGATCAATTTGCCGTGGAGATTTATCTGCCAAAGGGAAATTCCCTCCAAAATACAGCCGCAGTAGCCGATAGTCTGGAAGCTTTGTTACGCAAAGATAACCGGGTGCGGTCTGTAACCTCTTTTATAGGCAATAGTTCACCCCGTTTTCATACATCCTATGCACCCCAGATGCCCGGCGAAAATTACGCACAGTTTATTGTAAACACCATATCAAGTAAAGCTACGGAGGAGATGCTGGATGCCTATTCGGATACCTATACAAACTACTTCCCCAATGCCACCCTGCGCTTCAAGCAGTTGGACTATTCGGAAGCTAAGGCTCCGATTGAAATAAGAGTAAGCGGGAATGATCTTGAAAAGTTAAAGGAGTCGGCAGACACTTTAATGGGAATCTTGCGAAAAGCAGACAACTTGAAATTTGTGCGTACCAATTTTGAAGATCAGCTTCCGGGGGCTTACATCCGGTTAAATAATGATGAAGCAAACCGGTTGGGAGTGAATAAAACGATGGTGTCGTTAAATATGGCAGCTTCCTATGGTAATGGAGTACAACTAACTACACTCTGGGATAACGATTACCCGCTTAAAGTGATGCTTAAGCAGGAACGATACGGTTCCGACGAGAAGATGGTGGATATTGAGAATGAGTACGTTTCGTCTGTTATTCCCGGAGTGTCTGTTCCATTGCATCAAATTGCCACGGTCGAACCGGATTGGACCGACGGACAAATTGTACGCAGAAACGGAATACGTAGCTTATCGGTTTATGCAGATGTTAAAAGAGGAGTCAACACAACAGCTATTACTTCCGAAATACAAAAAGAGCTGGCACAACTTGATTTGCCTGAAGGGGTGACGCTCACTTACGGCGGAGAGCTGGAAACCGATGCCGAAAGTCTTCCTCAAATCATCGGTGGACTTTCAATTGCGGTCTTCATTATCTTCTTTATTCTGGTATTTCACTATAAAAAGATCAATCTTTCATTGCTAACCATGGCTTCAATCCTGCTTTGTATGCTTGGTGCAGCATTGGGAATCCTGATTATGGGAGTTGATTTTGGCGTAACATCGATTCTGGGTATTGTAAGCTTGATGGGTATTGTGGTCAGAAATGGTATTATAATGTTCGATTATGCCGAGCAATTGCGGTTGAAGCATGGCTTTACTGCACGCGAAGCCGCTTTCCTTTCGGGCAAACGACGTATGCGTCCTATATTTCTCACATCAGCCGCCGCATCCATGGGGGTAGTACCCATGATTCTTTCAAAAAGTCCCCTTTGGGCACCCATGGGATCTGTAATCTTTTTCGGAACGCTGATTACCATGGTATTTTTAGTAACAATTTTACCTGTATCTTATTGGTTGCTGTTCCGCAAATGCGATAAGGTTAAAACTGTAAATATGGAAAGTATATGAAGAAAAGAAATTTATATCTCGGTTGTTTGTTGATAGCCGTTTCGGGGGCAATTCAGGCACAATCGTCCTTCACATTGGAACAATGTAAAGAACTTACACTGAAGAATAATTATGAGATCCGAAAAAGCGAATTGCAGCTAAAGGGAGCAGAACAAAGCAGGAAAGAGGCCTTTACAAACTATTTCCCGGTTGTAAGTGCTACAGGTACTGCCATGAATGCTTCAGCCGGAACGATGAATATGGAAATGATGGGCACTACGCTTTCATTAATGAAGAACGGCGTGTTGGGTGGCGTTACTGCAACCCAGCCTGTTTTTGCCGGAGGAAATATTGTGAATGGCAATAAGCTGGCCAAAGTAGGAGTGGAGGCCCAAAGATACCAGCTTGACTTGTCGGAAGACGAGATATTACTTCAGACCGAACATTTCTATTATCAAATAGTATCCTTACAGGAAAAGCTCCGCACCCTGGATCAATTGGACGCAATGTTGCAGCATCTGCGCCGGGATGTGGAGAACTCATTTAAAGCCGGATTAATTACACAAAATGATGTGTTGAAGGTAAAACTTAAACAAAACGAACTGGCCAGCAACCGTCTATCTGTTGAGAATGGATTGGACATAACCAAAAAGCTTCTTTGTCAGCATATGGGTACGGATCCCGCCGGATTCTCAATTACATACGATTCGCTTTGGATGGAATCTCCGGCAAATATTCTGGTAAACCATGCAGAGGTCTTGTCGGCACGCAACGAATATAAGCTGCTGGATAAAAATGTGGAAGCCAACAACCTTCAGCTTAAAATCAAACAAGGAGAATTTCTTCCTAAAGTGGCAGTTGGTGCAGGATATATGTATCATAATCTAACCGATGTAAATACAGATTTCGGGATGGTGTTTGCAACAGTCTCTATTCCAATCTCGGCTTGGTGGGGAGGTTCTCATGCAATTAAAAAGCAGAAAATAAACCAACAGGTAGCAATGAACGACCGCCAGAATAAAAGCGAGCAGCTTTTGCTACAAATGCAGCAAGCGTTAAACGACATGGAAGAATCCTACAAGCAGGTAAAGTTGGCCGAAGAGGCAGTGGCTGAAGCCACCGAAAATCTACGGCTTAATGAAGACTATTATAAAGCAGGAACCGTTACGCTGACCGATTTATTGGATGCCCAGAGCTTTTTACAGCAAACGCGCGACCGATACACGGAGTCTATCACAGTGTACAGGTTCAAACGAAGCAACTACCTTCAAGTTACAGGTCGATATTAAATGTATGATTAGTTTCAATGTGTAGCTTTTATTTTGAATTTGATACAGAATTAAACGAAAATTAAAGGATTTTAAACCGGAATATTCGGATGAGACCATTTTAAAGCTAAAATTGACCTTCTGTTTTAAAATTAAACCAACTACATTTGTAATTCACTTAGGTTATTGGTATATTTAGCAAGATAAGGCAAACAGTTTGGTACACTCACTATTAATTTAGCCGGTACCCGCAGATTTATTGAAAATTATTGAACATGGAAGAGATAACAGGATCTATTTCGCAGGTAATCGGGCCTGTGGTTGATGTGCATTTTGAGAGAGTGAAAGGAAAGGTATTGGCATTACCCAGAATTCATGATGCAATGGAGATTACCCGTCCGGACGGGCGGATTCTTATTGTGGAGGTGCAACAGCATATCGGTGAGAATACGGTCCGCACGGTTGCAATGGATACTACCGATGGTATCAGCAGGGGCTTAAAGGCCGTTTCCCGCTATATGCCTATTACCATGCCTGTCGGCAATCAGGTAAAGGGTAGATTAATGAATGTAACAGGCGATTCGATTGATGGCATGAAGTCACTTTCCAAGGATGGTGCGTTTCCTATCCATCGTCAGCCTCCCAAATTTGAAGATCTTACCACCACCCAGGAAGTATTATTTACAGGTATAAAGGTGATCGACTTATTGGAGCCCTATCCCCGGGGAGGAAAGATCGGTCTTTTTGGCGGAGCGGGAGTAGGAAAAACGGTTCTGATTATGGAGCTTATCAATAACGTAGCTAAAAAACACAATGGTTTTTCCGTATTCACCGGAGTGGGCGAACGTACCCGCGAAGGTAACGACCTGCTGCGCGAGATGATCGAGTCGGGGGTTATCCGCTACGGAGATGAGTTTGTAAAATCCATGAAGGAGGGTAATTGGGACCTTTCGAAGATTGATTACGATGAAGTTGCCAAGTCGCAGGCCACCCTGGTGTTCGGTCAGATGAATGAACCCCCCGGCGCCCGCTCATCGGTTGCTTTGTCCGGATTAACCGTGGCCGAATCTTTCCGTGATGCCGGTGATGGTTCCGGAGCCAAAGATATCCTGTTCTTTATCGATAATATTTTCCGATTTACCCAGGCAGGCTCCGAAGTGTCGGCTTTGCTGGGACGAATGCCTTCGGCTGTGGGGTATCAACCCACATTGGCTACCGAAATGGGGGCCATGCAGGAACGGATCACCTCCACTAAAAACGGATCTATCACTTCGGTTCAGGCGGTGTATGTGCCGGCTGACGACTTAACCGACCCTGCTCCGGCTACCACATTCAGTCACCTGGATGCCACCACGGTATTAAGTCGGAAGATTACGGAACTTGGAATATATCCGGCGGTGGATCCGCTGGAATCCTCTTCCCGTATTTTGGATCCGCTTATCGTGGGGGAAGATCATTATCAGACTGCCCAGCGGGTAAAGCAGATACTACAGCGAAACAAGGAGTTACAGGATATTATATCCATTTTAGGAATGGAAGAGCTTTCGGACGATGACCGCACTGTTGTTAACCGGGCACGCCGTGTACAGCGATTTCTTTCTCAGCCTTTCACTGTGGCGCAGCAGTTTACCGGTATTCAGGGCGTGATGGTTCCGATTGAAGATACAATTCGAGGATTCCGTATGATTCTGGACGGCGAAGTAGATTACCTTCCCGAGCAAGCGTTCCTGAATGTGGGAACCATCGATGAGGCAATCGAAAAAGGAACGAAATTGTTGGATGAAGCAAATGACGACTGAGGATGAAACTGGAAATAGTATCACCCAAGGGGCCTGTATTTGATGGAGAGGTGGATTCGGTATTATTCCCCGGACTTACGGGCGATTTTATGATTCTACCCCACCATGCTCCATTATTGGCCGTTCTTTCTAAAGGAGCTATCCGTATTGGACTGAATGGAGGAACCCAGATTGTCGAAGTGTCTGGCGGAGTAGTGGAAGTTGTTGGGACAGGCATACATGTATGCACAGACTAATACTAAAAAAAGAAGATATAATGGAACATTTCAAATCAATGGGAAGATTAAGATTCAGGTTGTTTCTTTTTATAACCTGGGTATATTCGGTTGTTGGTGTATCATTAGGGGGGTTGCTAAACACGATATGGCATACTCATTATTTTACATGGTTTCCGGCAATTCCCATTTATTACTATCTATTGTGTCTGATCCTGTTGGTTTTTTTGGAGAAAGCAAATCGTAAACATCCGGAGTCAATTATAAATAACTTTATGATAACCAGAGTAGTTAAGTTGATACTGAGCATCGTATTCATCTGGTTGTATATGTTTTTTATAAGACATCAAATCAGGATGTTCTCTATCACACTGATGATCTTTTATTTTATCTCCATGTTTATTGACACATACATTTTTTATTTGTACGAAAAACGAAGAATGAAAAAAGGATGAAACAAACTAGATATTCTTTTCGAAAAGTGTTGTTTATGCTTTTCCTGTTGCTTGCTGGTATAGGCAAAGGTAGTTCGCAGGAGGTAAACGTAGGCGAAATTGTATTTTCCCATATCAAAGATTCGTATGAATGGCACATCACAAAGTGGAATAATAGAGATATTGCAATACCTCTGCCTGTAATAGTAAGAAGTGCAGAAAGAGGATGGTTTGTATTTATGTCGTCTAAAATTAGTCACGGACATTCCTATAACGGCTTTCATGTGGCTTCCGAAGGTCCAAACCAGGGTAAACTGGTGGAATTAAATGCTACCGGCAGCGAGGTGAGGCCGTTGGATCTGTCGTTAACGAAAAATGCTTCGGCTCTTTTGTTTTCCAGCTCGTTGTTGTTGTTTCTTATATTGAGTGTGGCCCGTTTTTATAAGCGAAATCCCCTGCAGACACCTGGAGGATGGAAAGGTATGATCGAGGTGATGGTTTTATATATCCGCGACGGGGTTATAAAAGAGAACGTAGGAGAAGATTATGCGAAATACTCTTCCTACCTGCTCTCTATATTTTTCTTTATCTTATTGAACAACTTGATGGGACTTATTCCGATCTTTCCCTTCGGAGCCAATGTAACAGGGAATATCGCCATTACTTTCTTATTGGCCTTATGTACGTTTTTGATTGTAAATGTATCGGGGACCAAGGCATACTGGAAAGAGATCGTTTGGCCGGATACCCCGTTGTTTTTGAAACTTCCGGTTCCCATAATGCCTTTCGTGAATGCCTTTGAGGTATTTACGAAACCCTTCTCGCTGATGATTCGGCTTTTTGCAAATATCATGGCCGGTCACACTATTATATTAGGCCTTACATGCCTGATATTTGTAACCGTAAGTATGGGGGCTGCTGTAAACACCGGAATGACAGTCTTGTCTGTTATCCTTACCGTTTTTATGAATTTTATCGAGTTATTAGTTGCTTGTATCCAGGCATATATATTCACAATGCTTTCGGCTGTCTATATCGGACAGGCAAAAGCAGGACATTAATTATCAAAGTTTCAGATTATAAATTTAAAGCAAAAAGAGTATGTTATCAGCAATTTTGTTGCAGGCTGCAGCCGCAAGTATGAGTTTAGCTAAGCTAGGAGGAACAATCGGAGCTGGTCTGGCTGTTATTGGAGCAGGTATTGGTATTGGAAAAATTGGTGGTTCCGCGATGGAAGCTATTGGTCGTCAACCCTCGGCTATCGGGGATATCCGGACGTCGATGCTTATTATGGCAGCCTTGGTGGAAGGAACCGCCCTTTTCGGTATTGTAGTTTGTTTCCTGGTATTATTTCAGTAAATAATAGATTTAATTTAATAGTATGTCATTATTAATTCCAGACACAGGGTTGCTGTTTTGGATGATCTTGTCTTTCGGAATTGCTTTTTTCATCCTTGCCAAGTTTGGCTTTCCTATGATCTTGAAAGGCGTGGAAAAACGAAACGAATTTATTGCCCAATCGGTTGAATCCGCTAAAGAGTCAAATGCAAAGTTGGCTGCGATTGAAAACGAATGCCAAACATTGTTGGCCAGAGCCAAACAGCAACAGGCCAGCATACTGAATGATACGGTGTTGGAAAAAGAGCGTATTTTGAAAGAGGCAAAGGAAAAGGCTGAAAAAGAGACGCAATTGGCCATTGATTCGGCCATGCGTCAGATTGAATTTGAAAAGAACAAGGCAATCCGCGACGTGCGTGAAGAGATTGCAACACTTTCTGTTTCAGTTGCCGAAAAGATTATCCGTGGTAAAGTTGAAAAGGAAACCGCTCATAAGGAAGTTATCAACCGACTGATTGATGAAATAACTTTAAGTAAATCGTAAGAATGTATATAGGTAATATTTCTGTCAGATATGCCAGGGCTTTGCTCGCTTATGCAAAGGAAAACAAGGAGGAGACGCAGGTTTACGATGAAATGCAGATGCTTTTGCATCAGATGAAAGCCATGATTGAATTGGTAAATTCGCTTAATAGCCCCATCATTTCGCAAAGCAAGAAAGCAATGTTGCTTGAAACGGCCTGTGGAATCGATGTAAGCAATTCCACCTCAAGGTTTATCAAGTTGGTTTTATCGCAAAAAAGAGAAGATCTGTTAAGGTATATTATTCTTCAGTTTATAGATATGTACCGAAAGGAGAATCATATATTACCGATAAGACTTACGTTGGCCCAACCAATTGATTTAGAAACAAGCCAACGTCTTAAAGAGCTTATAAATATCAAAACACACGATAGCGTGGAGTTTACGGTTGTTATTGATCCGAAACAGATTGGCGGATTTATATTGGATACGGATGGCTACCGGTTGGATGCTAGTGTCCTTTCGCAATTAGACTCCATCAGGAGTCAGTTGATTCGACAAAACTTGTGATTGGCACGATTGATTTATGCGTGTGATTGCAGGATATATTTACAAATGTAATTATTATTAATTGAGAGTTTATGATCAATGGCTTGAAAATAGGAGAAGTCTCGGATGTGTTGCTGAAGCAACTGGAAGATATTAAACCGGATATACATTTATCGGAGGTAGGAACCGTCCTTCAGGTAAGTGACGGTGTAGCCCGCATCTATGGTTTATATAACGCTGAATCTAACGAATTGCTGGAATTCAAGAATGGAATGAAGGCAATTGTAATGAATCTGGAAGAGGATAACGTAGGGGCTGTGTTGTTGGGGCCAACTGATATGATTGAAGAGGGTGATGTCGTTATGCGTACAGGCAAGATTGCTTCCATTCAAGTGGGAGAGGGGTTGCTTGGACGTGTGATCGATGCACTGGGAAATGCAATAGACGGACTTGGTCCGGTTACTAACGTGCAATATGAAATGCCTTTGGAGCGTAAAGCCCCGGGTGTGATTTTTAGACAACCTGTAAATGAGCCGCTGCAAACAGGAATAAAGGCAATTGATGCCATGATACCTATTGGTCGAGGACAGCGGGAGTTGATTATCGGCGACCGGCAGACGGGCAAGACTTCCATTGCGATTGATGCTATATTGAACCAACGGACCAATTATGAGGCAGGGAAACCTGTGTATTGTATCTATGTTGCAGTAGGACAGAAGGCTTCTACTGTGGCATCCATTGTAAATACGCTGAAGGAGAAGGGGGCCATGAAGTATACGGTGGTGATATCGGCGACTGCATCCGATCCGGCAGCGATGCAGTATTTCGCTCCCTTTGCCGGAGCTGCAGTAGGTGAGTATTTTCGCGATACCGGCAGGCATGCCCTGGTAGTGTACGATGATCTATCTAAACAGGCGGTGGCTTACCGTGAAGTATCCCTTATCTTACGCCGCCCTTCGGGCCGTGAGGCTTATCCTGGAGATGTTTTTTACCTGCATTCGCGCTTGCTGGAACGTGCCGCAAAGATTATCGCCCAACAAGAGGTAGCCAGTCAGATGAACGATTTGCCGGAAAGTCTGCGCTCGGAAGTGAAAGGTGGTGGGTCACTTACTGCCTTGCCTATCATTGAGACACAGGCTGGCGACGTATCCGCTTATATTCCTACCAATGTGATTTCCATTACCGACGGACAGATTTTCCTGGAAACCGATCTGTTCAACCAAGGTGTTCGTCCGGCTATCAACGTAGGTATATCCGTTTCACGTGTGGGGGGTAATGCCCAGATCAAATCCATGAAGAAGGTGGCCGGTACGTTAAAAATAGATCAGGCACAGTACCGCGAACTGGAATCGTTTACCAAGTTTGGTGGAGATATGGACCAGGTAACAGCTTTAACAA
>NZ_JBFWMI010000098.1:0-11614 GCF_050251695.1 Macellibacteroides sp. | reverse complement strand
GTATCCGTTTTTGGTGATTGGATGCAAAGTTAGCCATTCAAATCGTGGACATTATATTTTGCTCGTAAACTCCATGTTTTCAAATGTATATATTCAATGTTAATGATTTTAAGTGGACACTAGTGTTAATTCATCTCTTTAAAAGGAATAGTTGCACAATGCAGCTATACGATGATTATCGGCAGCATGCGTATTGGTCACCTTACCTGTAGCAGTCTGAATCGTTCCGTAATCGGCAACCGAATAGGAATATTCGACCCCAATCGTAAAATTCTTTATATTATAATCGGTCTGCACACTCATATTATATAATTTGTCGATATCCATACCCATACCATAGGTCATCGAACTTGAAACCAATGGCTTATTGGTGCCCAGGTTTTTAGTAAACCCACCGAACAAGCCCACCTGCCACTTCTTACCATATACCACATTCACCCAGCTGGTACTATGATTAAAATTCACATAATCGTATGCTCCGGTCACCGGATCGATGGAAGTAACCCCGTATCCTCCCAACGACAAAGTATGCACGTTGTTCTGTCCGTAGATAGTCTTCGCATTCAGCTTCCACCATTCGCTGCTATAGCTCGCAAAAGCCAGAAGAGACGCAGAAACATTCCGTTCAGAAACTTTATAAGTCAGCTCCCCTTTGGTCGATTGGGTACGCGGAGTAAGGGTAAGCACATCTGCACCCACACCCACTATAAATCCCTCTTTCCGATAATCTATTCCGGCAAACATTTCCGGCACCACAGCATCTCTGGAGTATTCCAACATCTTAGATCCCAAAGGTCCGGACGATCTGTATTGATTCTGGAAGACAGCGGCTGCCTTTATATTGAATCGGCTGAATTTATAATTATACTGCAACTGCGGACTACGGCTAAAGGGCTGGAACGGACATCCGGTGTTCAGATTCACAATAGATGGCAAAACCTCACCGAACAAAGGATGCCAGGTCTGTCCCACCAACAGAGAAGAGCGCCCCCAATCCAGATTCACATAAGCATGTCTTATACGCAGCGTGGTAAAGTTACCCAGAACGGAAGTAGAGAAACCACCAAAGTCCGTTTCAATCTTGGCAGTGGTCTTGGCGTTAAACAACATGGGTCCGGTAATATCCAACCCTAAACGCGTACAAAAAATAAAATCACCCGAATTCGAAACGGCGTTTAAGTCTTCGCCATTGGGATCAAGCTGAATATCCTTCGGGTACATAAAAAATGCACCTTCCACCGATTCTACATTATGTCTGCTATTATAAAACACATCAGTACGAACGCGACCATAGAATTTATAGCTAAAATCCTTCACCTGGGCGCTTACGGATACAAACACAAATGTAGCCGTAATAAGAAGAAAAAATCGTTTCATTTATATATGGGGAAAACTTGGTTTCACTACCTGAATCGGGGTGCAAAGATATATATTTTTTCCTATCTGATTTGATTAACGAAATATTATTTGTTACTTTGCTTCCACCTTGTAAGTAAACAAGTCAAAATAGTTAACAAAGTAAATCATATATTGGAAAATGAGTACAAAAAAATTTTTATTACAGGAAAAAGATATACCAACCGCCTGGTATAACATTGCCGCTGATATGAAGAATAAACCTCTTCCTATCTTAAATCCGAAAACGAAAGAACCCCTTCACGCCGAGGATCTGTATCCTCTTTTCGCGGAAGAGCTTGCCAGACAGGAAATGAATCAGACTGATGCATGGATTGAAATACCCGAGGAGGTACGAGACATGTACAAAATATGGCGCCCCACCCCGTTGGTACGTGCCTATGGCCTTGAAAAAGCGCTGGACACACCCGCCCATATTTATTTCAAGAACGAGAGTGTAAGTCCGGTTGGCTCACACAAACTTAATTCGGCCATTGCTCAGGCCTATTTCTGCAAAAAGCAGGGAGTGACCAATATCACCACCGAGACCGGAGCCGGACAGTGGGGGGCGGCCTTATCTTTTGCAGCCAAGGCCTTCGGCCTGGAATTGGCAGTATATATGGTAAAGGTAAGCTATCACCAAAAACCCTACCGTCGCTCCATTATGCAATCTTACGGTGCCGAGGTTATCGCCTCACCCAGTATGAGTACACGTGCCGGACGTGATATCATAACCAAACACCCCAACTATCAGGGCAGTCTGGGAACCGCCATTTCAGAAGCAGTAGAGCTGGCCATGCAGACCCCCAACTGCAAATATACCCTTGGTAGTGTTTTGAATCACGTTATGCTGCACCAGACTGTAATCGGACTTGAAGCCGAAAAACAGATGGAAATGGCAGGCGAATATCCGGATATTGTAATCGGATGTTTCGGCGGCGGTTCAAATTTTTCGGGCATCTCCTTCCCATTCCTGCGTCATAAGCTGAACGAAGGGAAAGACATCCGGATTATCGCGGCAGAGCCCGCTTCCTGTCCGAAGCTAACACGCGGGCAGTTTCAATACGACTTTGGAGACGAGGCAGGTTATACACCACTTATTCCAATGTACACATTGGGGCACAACTTTGCTCCTGCCAACATTCATGCCGGTGGACTTCGTTACCATGGCGCCGGATCAATTGTAAGTCAGCTTAAAAAAGACAACCTGATGGAGGCTGTAGATATCAAACAGCTTGACACATTTAATGCAGCTCTTTTATTTGCTAAAACGGAAGGGATTATTCCTGCACCGGAATCTTCTCATGCCATTGCTGCAGCTATTAACGAAGCGCTTGTATGTAAAGAAGAAGGAAAGCAGAAAACGATCTTGTTCAATCTATCCGGACATGGATTAATTGATATGGCTGCGTACGACCAGTATTTATCGGGCGACCTGAGCAACCATGAGCTGTCTGACGATGAGATTGGCAAAAACCTGAACGAATTGGAGCACCTGATCTAAGCCAGAGCGGTTCTCTGTTTCATAAAAAAAGCTTTAAGGAAAATCCTTAAAGCTTTTTTTGTGCGTTGTGTGTGTGTGTAAGTAAACATTAAGAGAATATTGAATCATAAGCAGATGCCGGGCTAACCAACTGTTGCTTATTAAAACTAAAGTCCTTTTTCTTTTTGTCCCACATTCCGTAATCAGAACTGATTTCTCCGGTTTCCTGATTATACTGATATGAAATCAAATAATAGGGATCCCACTCCCCCGTGGCTTTATTCCATCTATAGGCCTTCTTTTCAGAAACCTTGCCTGTCTCATTATAAGAGAATTCATACTTTACCTCTTTATTGAGCAAGCCTTCCTCATTAAGGAATACTACTTTTGAGACAATCTTGCCGTCCACCTCTTTCGTATCATACAAATAGTTACGAGGAGAAGCTGCCGAAGCAAACAAACCACAAGCAAACATAATTACCAAAGCAAAGATGCTTTTTCTCAAAATCGTTGTTTTCATAAAATTTATCATTAATAAGATTACTAACAAAATGATATGCAAATATCCGTACAAAAGTTGATTTACACAAACAAAGTAGACATTTTGTTAGTTAAATTTTACTATTTAACATATTTTAAGGAATCAGAGATCTTGATTTTAACACTTAACTTACGATTTGAAAGCTATAATTCTTATATTTTACAATTTAGGCTTATTATCCCTGTAAAAACGAAGATTTATAAACTTACAATTTTCCATAATACTCATCTATCGTATAATTCAAAAAGCGATTTAAAGGCAATAGCTTCTGAAATTCGCTAACAGAAGCCTCCAGCCAGGTACTTTCGGTGAAGAATGAATCGGGTTTAACACTTGCCACGCAGAAATCTTTATGTTTCAAAATGTCACCAAAGGGTATATCCGAAGGAAATCCGGCAGGCATCCGCTTCAGTACGTCACCTTCCAGTGCAGGAAAAGAGGCTTTAAAGGATGGATCTTCCAGAATTGCCACAAATTCGTCCATATGATCGTATATATCCTGACGAAGTAATTTCAACAATTTAGGTTGCGGACACCAGATACCTCCCGACAACATGCAATTACCGGGTTCAATATGTATGTAATAACCTCCCCTTTCGCTGGATCTTCCACCCCGGGCAATGTATGCAGCAAAGTGATTCTTATAGGGAAGCTTATTGGGAGAGAAACGGATGTCCCTATAGATACGGAATAAACAATCTTTCGCTTCCAGGCCGGCAACCTCCGGATCAAAAAGGGCGATGCGGTTGATAAGACTCTGCACATCATCGGCAAATAACTGACGTAACACATCATAGCGTCCCTTATTTTCCTGAAACCATGCGCGGTTGTTGTTTTTTTGTAATTCTTTTAAAAAAGAAAGCATTTCAGGTACCATATATACTATGTATTAATTTCATCAAAGATAAACATAAAAATGACACAAGTATCTGCTCTGCGCAGCATACTTGTGTCATACCTGTTTAACAAAAATACTTATATGATCTATTGCAGGCGGAAAGTAATTGGAACCGTATATCTCACATTTACAACTTTACCTTTATGAACTCCGGGAGTCCATTTCGGCATCAGGGAGAGTACCCGTAAAGCCTCGGCATCCAACAGCGGTTCAATACCGCGAACCACTTCAAGTTGTGCTATATTACCTTCTTTATCAACGGTAAACGAAGCTATAACTCGTCCCTGATTCCCCGCTCTTTGCGATTCTTCGGGATACTTGATACTTCTTTGAAGAAATTGCAACAGGGCAGCGTCTCCTCCCGGAAAAGAGGGCAACTGATCAACTTCAGTATATACCTTCTCTCCATTATAATCTCTGGGAGGAGTATCTTTCATTTTTTTAGGCTCATTCTTTTGTGCTGTTTTTTTCTGATTATCATTAGCCGGAACTGCCGGTTGTGCATCTGCGGGAGTATAAGCCACTACAACCACCTCAGGCATCACCGAATCGGTTGGTTGGATATCAGATGGAAGCGTAGTAACACGTGCAACCGTTTCCAGATTATTTACCATCAATAATAGAGCAGCCAAAGGTGCAAACAGAAGATACTTGGTTCTTCCGATTTGATGTGAACGTTTTTTATTCATCATACGAATTCTGTTTTTTAGGGGTAATACATTAAAACTGTTATATAAATTTGCTGCAGCCTTTTGATTAGCCAGTCCCAACAGGTGGAACTGGTAGCTTTTACGGTCGTGACCGCTTAATAAAACTGTCTGATCTGCCAGGTATTCCAGGTTCTGACGTACCTCTCTTTTCAGAAGCCAGACAAACGGATTCACCCAGAACAACGTACACAACAGTTCACTCAGAATTACGTCCAATGAATGCCATTGCCTTACATGTGTCATTTCGTGCGTAAGTATCTCATCCACCTCCTGCTCCGTATGAGAAGGCAGGTGAATAAAAATCAGATGAAAGAAAGAGAATGGTCCGGCCGGATGGTTCAGTAAATGAACATACACACCGTTGATACGGGCTGTCTTACATTGCACAGACAATACCAGGATGCTTCCCAGTTGTACTGCAAATCGTATTCCAAGCACTGCCACTCCCGCCAGGTAAAGGAGAAAAGCCGACTGTAACAACCAGCCGTCGGGAGTAGCTGCCGTTGTTTTACCGGCACTTACAATCACCTCCGGAAGCATGGCCGAATAAACCGTAGCTGCTTCCGTTACCGTATTAATCTCCTTCATCCAGCCGCTAAAGTCGGGCAAAGGATAGACAACAGCCACCAACAACAGCCCTATCAAAGTCGTTCTACGCAGTCTGAAAAAAGTATCATTGTAAAAGAATAACCTATAAAAAGCGTAGAAAAACAAAATGGCGGCATTCACCTTCATAAAATAAATCATATCGGGACTCATAGCTGTATGTATTAGATGGTTACTCTTTCCCTTTTTCAATCATATCGATAATCTCTTTCAGATCATCGGCCGAAAGCTTTTGCTCTTTGGCAAAAAAGGAGACCAACTCCTTGTACGAGTTTTCAAAATAATTATGAACCACCCCTTTCATAAACATACGCTTATATTCGGCTTCGCTTACAAGCGGAGTGTATTCATAGGTATTGCCATACCTTTTAGCCTTTACATACTTCTTACGTTCCAGATTCTTCACAACCGATGCCAGTGTAGTATACGGCGGTTTCGGGTCGTCATATTTAGCTAAGATATCCTTTACAAAACATGGGGCAGCTTGCCAAAGTACAAGCATTGCCTCCTCTTCCTGTGCAGTCAGTTTTTCCATATCTCCTTGTTTATTACGATTACTTCGCAAATCTACGAGTATTTCGTAATAAACAACAAGAAAGACAATTAAATAGTGTTAAATACTTTTATTATAAAGATAAAAGAGGTTTATTTAACCATAGCGGCCTGCAAATAGTCCTTCTGATACTGCAACGGGGTCTTACCTTTAAACTCCTTAAACTGATGGTGAAAGTTTGAGGCATTATTATACCCGCAGGCATAGCATACTTCCGCCACATTCATTTCGTTTTCCATCAGCAATTTACATGCATAGCCGATACGTACCTCCATTAGAAACTGCACATAGGTCTTGCCCGTTTTTTGTTTGAAGTAACGGCAGAAAGATTCTTTGGAAAGATTCAACTGGTCGGCAACATCCGATATGGAAATATCCCGTTGAAAATTATTGAAGGTAAAATTATAGATCTTGTTGATACGGGAATTGTCATTGAAAGAAAAGTTGTTTGTAAAACCTTTGCTGGCAATCAGGTCGTATTCTTTCTCACGGGCAATACGCTGCAGAATACGCAATAAGATAAGCAACCGGTCGGCATAATCGGCTTCAAACAAAGCATACATCTCCTGCTCCATGGAGGCAAGGGTATTTCCTTTCACAGACAAACCATAGGTGGTAAGCGAAAAAAGCTCTTTGATTGGAGACATCTCGGGTAATGCCAAAAATGTATTACCAAGCACGTCGGGCGAAAAATGAACCACAATCGCCTCAACTTCCTTTCCGGCATCCGCTCTTTCGTAAGAGATGGCATGAGGAAGATAGGGTCCGGTGATAATCATGTGGCATCCCTCGGTTATATCCCGGGTATTATCCCCCACAATTTCGATGCCTTTCCCTCCGCGAATCAGCAAGAACTCAATCTCGGGATGATGGTGCCAAAGATTATACTGTGAATTAGGTCCGGTATCTTTTCTAACGTTAAAAGAAAACTCCGGGTTCCGTGTTACACGTCTCAATGCAGGTTTCATATCATTCAGCTGTATTTAGGTGGTACTTTCTGAAAGGCAAAGATGCACTATTTTTTTAATCTTCGTGCATAAAAACCGGCATAATATACAGTATTCTGCCAAATAACATAGAAAATAAAGATAATATAATACAGTAAATAGCCATAATAACAAAGTAGCGCTCTATTTAATTGCTTTACATTTGCATCAGTAGGAATTAAGATAAAAATCAGCATATTATGAAAAAGAAAGTTGTAACATTCGGTGAGATAATGTTGCGTTTGGCAACCCCCGATTACCTTCGCTTTAATCAGAGCAATCAGCTAACAGCAACATTTGGCGGCGGCGAAGCAAACGTTGCCGTATCATTGGCAAATTATGGAATAGAGGCCTCTTTTGTGAGTCGCCTTCCCCAAAACGATATTGCCCGTGCCTGTGTTATGGACTTACGCAAATACGGGGTGGACACCTCTTCCATTGTGTACGGTGGCGAACGACTGGGCATCTACTTCCTCGAAACCGGAGCAGTTGCCAGAGCCAGCAAGGTGGTATACGACCGGGCACACTCATCCATCGCAGATATAAAGCCGGGTATGATCAACTGGAAAGAGGTACTGAAAGATGCAGGCTGGTTTCACTGGACAGGAATCACTCCGGCTTTGTCGCAAGGAGCAGCAGATGCCTGCCTGGAGGCTATCCGCACAGCCAACGAGATGGGAGTTACCGTATCGTGCGATCTTAACTACCGTAAAAACCTGTGGAAATATGGAAAAACGGCTTCGGAAGTAATGCCTCAGCTGGTAGAGGGTTGCGACGTGCTGCTGGGTAACGAAGAGGATGCCGAAAAGGTATTCGGGATCAAGCCCGAAGGGTTTGATGCAAGCCAAACGGAAGGAGAAGTGGATGCGGCCGAATTTGAATCGGTATGCCGACAATTACAGGCCCGTTTCCCACGTGCCAAAAAGGTGATCATCACCCTGCGCGGATCTATCAATGCCAATCACAATACATGGAGCGGCGTACTGTACGACGGCAAAGAACTGTTTACGGCTCCTACCTATAATATAACACATATCGTGGACCGTGTAGGTGGCGGCGACTCATTCATGGGTGGTCTTATCTACGGACTGATCTCCTATCCGGAAGACAGCCGGAAGGCGCTTCATTTTGCCGTAGCCGCCTCCTGTCTGAAACATACCATTTACGGAGACTTCAACCAGGTTACCGTTGAAGAGGTGGAAAACCTGATGAAGGGTGATGGTTCGGGACGCGTTTCACGTTAACCACCCGATACGCATAAAGAGTCAAGATACAACAAACGTATACATTATAATATGGCAAAATTTTCGAAAGTACAGGTTATAACAGCCATGACCGAGACAGGGATGGTTCCTGTATTTTATCATAAAGACATTGAAGTAGCCAAAGAGGTGCTCAGAGCCTGTTACAAAGGTGGCGTAAGGGCGTTCGAATTTACCAACCGGGGCGACTTTGCCCACGAGGTATTTGGCGAACTGGTAAAATTTGCACAAAAGGAATGTCCGGAAATGATTGTAGGTGTAGGATCTATTGTTGATCCGGCAACCGCCGCACTTTACATTCAGCTGGGAGCCAATTTTGTTGTCGGCCCTCTGTTTAATCCCGAAATCGCCAAAGTATGCAACCGCCGACTGGTACCTTACACTCCGGGATGCGGATCGGTTTCGGAGATCGGCTTTGCCCAGGAGGCAGGATGCGACATTTGCAAGGTATTCCCCGCAGGCAACGTGGGGGGACCCTCGTTTGTAAAGAATGTAAAAGCTCCTATGCCCTGGTCTTTGCTGATGGTTACCGGAGGAGTAGAACCCACCAAAGAAAACCTTTCGGGGTGGATGAAGGCAGGGGCAACCTGCGTCGGTATGGGTTCCAACCTGTTTCCGGCGGATGTTATCGCCTCCAAATCATGGGAGACCATCACGGCCAATTGCCGCGAAGCATTGGATATCATAGCCAGTGTACGCTAAACAACAAGGGCAGTTCATTGGAACTGCCCTTGTTATTTATCCACTATAAGCTACACCCCCTGCTTAACCCAAGCGGTTCCAGCTTCACCCCTTTCGATTTAAACTCGGCTTCCTGATATACACGGGTCTTTATCAGCAGCGCCCCATCCAAGGCATTGGCCACATACTTGAGCGTCTGGCCCGGAGTAAGTCTTTCAATAGATTCCACCTGTTTAGGGTCCATCGTCCGTATCACATAATCCACACTTGTACGCACCCCATCCACCAACACAACCAGTTCGCCGGGTCTAAGGTTATCGTAAAAATCCGCATCACTCTTTACCTCAAACGTAGATTTCCCCCGGGTGGAAATCAGTCCGTATCTCCACGTATCTGTTCCATCTTCCTTATAAATTTTCGTAACCTTAAACCCAATCATTCTGTCCAGCAATGAAAAAATATCGGATGTGTAATTCTGAGTATCAATAATTTCACGGGTAATCACATTCACTCCGTAAAAAGGCTTCGATTCTACATGCTTGATCTTTTTGCGTGCCGAGAGGGTAATCTCCGGAATCTGGTATACTTTATTCTGATCTTCATCATATCTCGATTCTATTCGCTGCTTCTTGTTGTAGGTTGCGGCCGACTCCACCGCATAGCTTGTTCCGGTGAAATCGGTACCGGCAAATACGAACACATGCGGATAGACCACCGGAAATTCAAACTCGTCGGCTTCCACCTTCAGAGCCGGACTCTTACCCTTGGCATTGTATGCCTGAATGAAAAATGTGGTGCCAACGCCATAATCATCCACCGCCACCTCAAATGTACCATCCTTAATTTCGGCATCGTAGGTAAATCCGTTCAACTGATTGAATGCAATAACCGATCCCTCTTTCTGTTTATTGTTAAACTCGGTAAATACCTTCCCCTGGAAAGTGAGCAGTTGTTCAGGCATGTAACGATAATCGAACCGTTGCTGCAACAGATCCGCCCAGTCAAACCGCCCCCAGGTATTGGCTATCAGCATTCTGTCCAGTTGGGAGACCGCATCGGCATCCAGATTCTCAAAACAAGATGCTGCATCAATAAGCGGATACTTTAAATCGGTTGTAACCAACAGCTGGGCTGCGGCAAGCGGTGAATGGTCGGGCAAGGCCGGTCTGGCTCCTGCATGATTGAATATAACACGTTCCGAAACCACGTTACCGGCATCATCGATAAGAGCAAAAGCAAAAAGTCCCTGCTCGTATGCAGACACATCAATTATGCCCGAAAGCGCATCGCCCGAAATCTTTTTTTGCAGGCAAACCTGCCCTCTGAACATCAGTACCAGTTGATAGGATTCTATCAGCTTTGCCGGCGCTTGAACCGTATACCGCAACTGATGCCGGTTCAGGTTAACCTGTAGTACGGGATTACCATTACACAACGGAACCTTGAACAGCTCCTCTTTATCCTCTCCTTTCACCGAAAGCAGGTACTCTTTCCCCTCTGAAGGAACAAAGCTTATACAACCGTATCCGTTACGGTCGCTGCTGATTCCGCTTAAAATGGTATCCCCTGAAGCACTTACCAAAACACCCTTTTTTTCGAGGGGAGCTCCCTTCGGATCGGTAATCCGGAACACCATATTCTGTAACTTTCCGGATACCAGATGTCCGCCTTCCGGGTAAAAAGAGAGGCGGCTGTCGGCAAGAGGTAAAGAATCGGTCCGGGTTTGGGCATTCCCTATTTCCACCGGCACCATCGGAAAAGAGGTAACCTTGTAATTGGCCATAAAACGGGTATAGCCCCTCAGGTAATAATCGCCCGAAACAATAAATTTATCGATGGGGATACGGTCGCAGAACAATCCGTTTTCCGCCCGTATCTTATGTCTTACAAAAACAGAATCATTGGCTCCCACAAGTTCGAGGTACACATACCTGCTGTAATGGGTAGAGTCCAGTAAGAACGCATCTGTGAGCCCTCCCGAGACAGCCAGTGTATCTCCCGGCCACAACTTTGAATGTTCCACATTGAGAAAAACCTTTTCGGCCTGCAATTCGGGATAGTCGGCATTCACCACGGCAAACCCCATCAGGGGAGCCAGTAACGCAATACAGAGACAATAATATTTCTTCATACGGATCAAAGTTGCATGTCTCCATCCGGAGAAGACAGACATAAAACTTAGCAACAACACACACACGAGATTATAAGCAGGTATTTTCATCGGAATCAAAGTTTGTGCGTTAAATATCAGAATTAATAAATTAACATGCAAACTTTTTAAAAAATTAATTCACCCTCCTGAAACATCCTCCGTACGGAGTTTGTAGCGAAACCAGTCGAGTAGGCCTGAGCATTTCAGCTCAAGCCTCTCACAGAACCGTGCGTGACAGTCTCCCATCACACGGCTCTTCTTATTCAGTCTGATAAGATTACCATTTCTTGTTAGCTGTTGGAGTTACTCCCCACTGCCAGTGGTAAAAGAGTTTAGACTCTTTCCGG
>NZ_JBFWMI010000097.1:0-11667 GCF_050251695.1 Macellibacteroides sp. | reverse complement strand
GTTATTCTTCAAACCACTCAACCAGAGCATCCATTAATTCAAATGGTACAGCGTTTTGCATATCAGGAAATGGCAAAGATGCAATTAACCGAGCGAAGCATGTTCCGCTATCCGCCATATTACAGACTAATTGTTGTAGTCCTAAGAAGCCGTAATGAAGCTGTATTGCAAGAACAATCTCTATTATTTGCGGCTAAACTGAGAGAAAAACTGGGTGACAGGGTTTTAGGACCGGTTTCTCCCCCGGTTACAAGAGTTCAATCATTACATATAAAGAAAATTGTTCTAAAAATAGAAATTTCGGCCAATATATCTCCTGTTCGGAAGCTGCTTGAAGCGGTACAACATGAAATGCAGATGAATTCTGCTTACAAGCAGTTATTGGTGCATTTTGATGTTGATCCGGCATAATGGTTTATTTATGAAATTGAAGTGGGTTACATGCCCTTTATTTATTAAAAGTTTGCATACGTATGAAACAAGAAAAATTAAGATTACTGTTTGTCTGTTTAGGAAATATTTGTCGCTCTCCTTCAGCAGAAGGTGTGATGAAAAAGCTGGTTAAAGAGTCCGGTTTAGAACATGAAATAGAGATTGATTCGGCTGGAATACTTGGTATTCATCAAGGAGAGCTTCCCGATCCCCGTATGAGAAAGCATGCTTCTAAAAGAGGCTATACATTGGATTCAAGATCCCGTCCCGTAAAAATAGCCGATTTTTATAATTTTGATCTTATCATAGGAATGGACGACCGAAACATCCAGGATTTAAAGAAACTAGCTCCTGATTTGGAATCTTCATCCAAAATTCATCGCATGTCTGAATATTTAAGTACACATGCATACGATCATATTCCTGATCCATACTATGGTGGTGCTGAGGGGTTCGAACTGGTACTTGATCTTTTAGAAGATGCCTGTTCCGGATTATTGGAAGCTATTTCTTCAGATCGGGATAACTGATTCTTGTATGGTACATTGTTTTTAATTTTTCACAAAATACATTTTTAATTGTCTCCACATCACGGTAGGTAAGAGGCGTATTTCTAAGCAGACCATCGGCTATTTGCCCTTCGACGATCCGGTTTACAACTTCTTTAATATTTGCTTCAGTGTACTCTTTTAAACTGCGGGATGTAGCTTCCACGGCATCGGCCATCATAAGTATGGCCGTTTCCTTGGTAAAGGGATTCGGTCCCGGATAGGTAAACAGACTTTCATCAATTTCCTGATCAGGATTGAGATTTTTTAGCGAATTGTAAAAGTACTTCGCTTTACCATTTCCGTGATGAGTTCGTATAAAATTAATTATTGCTTTAGGTAGCATTGCTTTCTCTGCAATTTTAACACCTTCAGTAACGTGACTGATAATAATTTGTGCACTCTCGTCAAGTGATAATTTTTCATGTGGATTAACACTGCTTTGGTTTTCAGTAAAGAATGCCGGATTACTCATCTTACCTATGTCGTGATACAATGCTCCGGTACGCACCAATTGAGAATTCGCACCAACTCTGGATGCGGCATCAGCTGCAAGAATAGAAACATGCAGGGAGTGTTGAAAAGTTCCCGGACAAGTCTCCGACAGACTTTTTAACAGTGGATTATTGATATTTGATAATTCGACCAAAGTTATACTGGATACATATCCAAAGGTTTTCTCTAACATGTAAACCAATAAGTAGGCAAAAGTGAGCAGTATAAAATTAATACCGAAATAAAGCAGCATCATCCAGTTTATTTTCTGGAAATCAGCTTCCTGATAAACCGCCAGACTTAAGTATATTATAACATAAGCTATAAAAATAAAGAAGGATGATCTGATTAACTGTGATCTTTCAGACAACTCTTTCAGACTAAACGTAACTACCATACCTGCTACCGTCTGTAGTAGAAGGAACTCATGAGGAAAAGGAACCATTAACGAACACAAAAGAATGGTTACCAGATGCATAAATAAGGCTGTTCGCGAATCAAAAAATGTACGAACTACAATGGGGGCAATTGCATACGGAAGAATATATACGTTAAATAAGCCATAGGTAACGCAGAATTCCGTAAGCAAACATGGTACAATAATTGTTAATAACAAGAATATAACACTACGCTGATTATGAAAAATCTTTACACGGAAAGACCACAAGTACAACCACATACATAGCATGATTCCCATCACAAGAACAAACTGTCCTCCGAGGATCATTCCCATCCGCTGATTACCTCCTGTCTTATTTTCGTACACTATCTTTAACGACCGTAACACATTGTAAGTATATCCATCAATAATTTCTCCACGGTCAACAATACGTTCGCCAGCTTGTACCATTCCAGATGCAAGAGATACATTTTGTAACAGTTCATCCTTTACTCTGGCAGTCATTGTGCTGTCGTAAGACACATTCTCCACCAGATAATTATTTATATCACAAGCTTTAAGTACTTTCTTGTCTAATCGGGGAGGGCAATTGTTGATAATAAATTCGTAAGCCGTTTTAACCGTAAATAAATCACTTACAAAGTGAGCTTTTGAAACATTGTTCTCAACTACATTTATTTCAGCATAATTGTCCTTATTAAGTTGATTCAGTGATTCGTAGGATACAATTCCTCTGGCATACAGATTAGATAAAGAGTGTTCTACATATTGCATGTAGGAAGATCCGGCAATATGTTTCAACGTTGTTGTATAGTCTTTTCTAAGCTTTTCTTTTTGTGCAGCCTCTATGGTACGGTTAATCTTGTAATAGGGCTTGAAATCTTTAAGAACGCTGTCTTTTTCCAGTGCTACCTCTTTATCTGTCTTGTAAATAGGAAAATTGGAGGGCGCAGTCAAAAGTCCGTATTTCCAGGGCTTTCCTTCAAAAAATTGGTATCTGAATTTCCCCTCTCTGGGAAAGAAGTAGGCAATAAGCAGAGCGGTTACAATAAAGTAAACTGCAGAAGGTATTTTGAAGTTTTTTACTGTCATATTGTTCGTTATTTCTGGTCAAAAGTACATATTTTATGGCGAAATGTACATAAAAAAGTTTACTATGAGAAAAAAAAGGTCTACTTTTGCCCAATTATTATAACAATACAAGAACATTATGTCCCAAAGAAAAGTTAGAGTTCGCTTTGCGCCAAGCCCCACAGGTGCATTACATATTGGTGGCGTACGTACAGCTTTATACAATTACTTATTTGCTAAACAAAATGGCGGTGATTTAATCCTTCGTATCGAAGATACAGATTCTCAACGATTTGTGCCTGGAGCAGAAGATTATATCATAGAGGCATTAACATGGCTGGGTATTAAATTTGATGAAGGAGTAGGCTTTGGTGGAAATTACGGTCCATATCGTCAAAGTGAGCGTAAGGAGATATATAAGCAGTATGTAGATCAGCTTATAAGCAATGGGTTGGCATATATCGCATTTGATACTCCATCGGAGTTGGAAGAAAAAAGAAACGCTATTGCCAACTTTCAGTACGACGCTTCTACCCGTCTGCAGATGCGTAATTCACTTACTTTATCAGCTGAAGAGACCAACACATTGATTGCTGCGGGTAATCAGTATGTGGTCAGGATTAAGATCGAGCCCAATGAAAATATTGTTGTAAACGATCTGATACGTGGAGAAGTGATCATCAACTCTTCTGTATTGGATGATAAAGTTCTATATAAATCAGCAGATCAACTTCCCACTTATCATATGGCCAATATAGTAGACGACCATTTAATGGAAGTTACTCATGTGATTCGTGGTGAAGAATGGCTTCCCAGTGCTCCATTACATGTATTGTTGTATCGCTACCTGGGATGGACAGATACAATGCCTGCCTTTGCCCATCTTCCTTTATTGCTTAAACCTGAAGGAAATGGAAAGTTAAGTAAACGGGATGGTGATCGGTTGGGTTTTCCCGTATTTCCTTTGGAATGGAAAGATCCTGTGAGCGGAGATATCTCTTCAGGATACAGAGAAAGCGGGTATTTGCCTGAAGCAGTTGTCAACTTCCTTGCGTTATTAGGCTGGAATCCGGGAAATGACCAGGAAATTTTAACTATGGATGAGCTGGTTAAATTGTTTTCACTTGAACACTGTAGTAAAAGTGGAGCCAAGTTCGATTATGAGAAGGGAAAATGGTTTAATCATCAATATATACAGAAAAAAGATAACGCAACGTTAGCGGCATTATTTCAACCAGTTTTGGCAGAAAAAGGAATTGAAGTTTGCTCCTCCTATGTAGAAAAGGTTGTTTCATTAATGAAAGAACGCGTAAACTTTGTCAAAGAACTTTGGGATCAGTCGGCATTCTTCTTTGTAGCACCGCTTTCATACGATGAGAAAACGGTAAAGAAGCGTTGGAAAGATAATTCGTCAGCCCAGTTGACAGAACTTATCGAAGTATTGCGTACTGTAGATGATTTCGGAGTAGAGAATACGGAAGAGATTGTAAAGGGATGGATTGAACAGAATCAGTACCATTTAGGAAATATAATGAATGCATTTCGCCTGGCATTGGTGGGAGAGTCCAAAGGACCGCATATTTTCAATATTACAGAAGCCTTGGGTAAGGAGGAGACTATTGCCCGTTTGCAACGTGCTATTGAAATATTAAAATAACAAGTATATAAGATATGTATAGTCTTATAATCCACCTTTACGCATTTTTTATTGAATTGATTTCTCCTTTTCATAAAAAGGCCAGATTAATGCGTTTAGGCCAATGGAAAACGAACGGAATTCTTCGGGAGAAGATAGACCGGAATGCGAAGTATATTTGGTTTCATGCCTCTTCATTGGGCGAATTTGAACAAGGACGCCCTTTAATTGAGAAGATTAAGGCAGAACATCCTGAGTATAAGATTCTGCTTACTTTTTTCTCTCCTTCGGGTTATGAAGTAAGAAAAAATTACGGAGGGGCTGATGTGGTATGTTATCTTCCGTTCGACACCCCATACCGGGTTAAGAAGTTTCTTGACCTGTCAAAACCTGTGATGGCGATATTTATAAAGTACGAGTTTTGGGATAATTATTTAAGTGAACTGAAAAGACGAAATATTCCGGTATATATCGTTTCAGCCATATTCAGGAAAGAGCAACTGTTTTTCAAATGGTATGGAGGAATGTACAGAAAGGTCCTTTCTTATTTCACTCATATTTTTGTACAGGATGATGCATCGCGCGAATTGCTTTCGAAGTATGGTGTTACGAATGTTTCTGTCTTCGGAGACACTCGTTTTGATCGGGTACAAGACGTGTATAAGAACACTAAGCAAGTTCCAATGGTCGACCTGTTTGTTAATAATAACAGATCCGACAATCAGTTAACGATGGTAGCCGGAAGCTCTTGGCAACAGGATGAAGAGGTTTATCTGAATTATTTCAATGAGCATCCGGAGTTGAAGCTTATAATTGCTCCACACGAGATCCATAAAGATCACTTGATGAATATCGAATCAATGTTAAAACGACCCTCTATTCGTTTGTCTGAGGCAACGGAAAAAGACATTAAAGGAAAATCTTGTCTTATAGTAGATAGTTTCGGGTTATTGTCTTCTATCTATCGTTATGGAGATTTAGCCTATATCGGGGGTGGTTTTGGTGCAGGTATCCACAATGTTTTGGAAGCTGCTGTTTATGGAATACCAGTGATATTCGGACCGAAGTATCAGAAGTTTAAAGAGGCTAGAGATTTGTTGCAGGTAGGAGGCGCATTTTCAATAACAGATGAAAAGACTTTCGAATCCAAAATGGAAGAACTTTCTACCTATCGTGATTTACTTGAAGCCGCCGGAGTTGCCGCTGGAGATTTTGTAAAAAGCAACATTGGAGCAACAAATAGAATAATTGCATCGATACCCTTGTGAGGATAAATATATCGGATCAGCAATCATTCAAAAGAAAAAGAAAGGTTACAGTTCAATTGAGCTGTAACCTTTCTTTTTTTACCAAACCAATCCGTCGTGGCGGATGTGCCATAGTTTATTAGGGGCGGAAAGTGTGAGTTCGTAGTACCCAGGTGTTGTATATAATTTAATACGTTTGGCTACTTCGGGTTTGCAGACTTCTTCAGGCTTGAGACTTGAAACCTTAGAGGCGTATTCGCCGTTGACCGATTTATATTCTTGTTGACGGTAATATAACTGACGCAAAATCCACTTATATTCTTCATCAGGATTTGCTTTAAATACATCTTCTCCTTTTCCTGCTACCTTATTTGATAGTTGCACATATCCCCAATACTCCGGCAAGTGAATATTAATTACTCCGGTGGGAGCCCAAACCCAGTTGTATTCAGCAATTTTATCTTGCCCTTGTTTGGGGACTTTCACATATTTGTTATTCTCAATTTTAGTTGGCCATTGCACGCGTGAGAAGTTAATACGAAGCTGATCACCGTCTTGAGGCTTTTCCTTTCCACGCATAACCTGATAAATGGACTTCCAGGGAATAAACACTTCAACACTCCAGGACTTATCCTTGTCTTTTGGATTATTCAATGTTCCATCTACATACACGGCTTTTTTCATGCCGGCAAATTCCCAGTTATTTAAAACAATATTACCCGGATCGCGATAAGGCTTGTTTAAGAAAAGGTCCCAATCCGTGCCGTAAGCATTGATTTCGTATTCAAGATAGTTATGTGTATCTCCAGAAGGATTCAGGAAAATTTCAAAATCATTGTCATGATATATTACGGCATCGTGCTCCTTGATGGTTGCCCAAACGTGAGGTTCTTCCATCAATACGGCAAAATACATCCCGTCCTGATCGTATGTCATCTTTGCCCGGGTTTGAAGATAGGGGAGAGGTTGCTTATCTCCTTCAATATCTACAAAGTCGGATGTCCAGGGTATCGCATCCCATTCAGATTTAGATAATTTACCGTCTATTGTAATTTTAGAGGGAGCTTTATAACAAATGTACGTAGGAGGATTTAGCGGTTCGGGAGTTTTATACATGATCTCTTTATCTTTCAATGCCGGAAAAGCAGAAAGAGAAACCTGCGATAATGCTACAACGCTTAAAAATAATTTAGTGTAATTCATTGCATATCTGTTTAGAATGTTTTGTTTTCTTTTTGATTCAATAAGTCGGATGCTGCTTTTAGCCAAACATCAATATCGTCAGGATAATGCTGACTTGTATAATTTTCGCCTCTTTTATGTCCAAGTCTCACAACAATGGCTCTTTTGTCGGGAATTACAAATACATATTGTCCAAGCATACCCCGCATGTAAACTACTTCAGATCCTTCAAAATTCAATTTCCAGAATTGATATCCATAGTGCCTGTTAGGTTCATTGTATTTTTTATCTATCAACAAGGTATCCGGAGTAATTGCTTCTTTAATATAAGATGCAGATACTAGCTGATTGCCATCCCAGGAACCGTTGTTTAGAATAAGCTGTCCAAACCGCGCGAAGTCTCGCGCATTAGAATTGAAACAGCAATACGCCTTTTCCGATCCACCTTTATGATCCAGGCTCCACAAAGCATCCTCTTCTGCATGCATTGGAGTCCAAAGCCGTCTTGATACATAAGCGCTTAAACTCTCGCCAGTAGCTTTTTCAACGATAAAAGCCAATAATTGGGTAACGCCACTTTGGTAATTGAAGTAAATACCCGGCTCTTCAATCATTTTCATTCCATAAACAACATCCTTTAGATTATCACCATAATAAAGTTGCGTTGTTGGAGAAAAAGGAGAAACATACGACTCTTCAAAATCAACACCAGCACTCATGGTGAGCAGGTGTTTTATCGTAAGCTTCTTCCCATTAAATGAATTGAATTCTGGAATAAAATCACTAACAGCCTGATTTGTGCTGGCAATCAAACCATCATCAATGGCACATCCGATAGCCAGGGAGACTATACTTTTAGCCATAGAAAACGAGTTACTTCTTTTTTGATCCGAATAATCCTCCCAATACTGTTCAAAAACTAATGCACTATCTTGAATCACAAGAAAAGCAACCGTGCCGTGTTTTTTAAACTGGGGTAGATAGGTCGGGTTAATAGACAGTTTGTTGTATACATCAGCTGTTTCCCATGGTTGAGGATCTTTTGCCGAAACTTTTCTGTTTTCAAAAATTGGATATTGATCAATTTTGGGATACAAATGAACGATTGTTTGCCGTAGATAATAGTTGGAGGGTATTAATAGATACCCTCCAACAAAAATACAAACAAGGAGCAATGCGCCTATAATCTTTTTCATTTATTCAGATTCCTCTTTGTACCACGAAGCATACATATGGTAATTGTTCGCTATTTTCTGATTCATTTCTTTAGCCTGTTCCGGATCTACCTTCTTTATAAACTTTGCCGGAGCACCAGCATAGATACTTCCCGGTTCAACCTGTGTATTGCTTAGCACCACGGCTCCAGCTGCAATAATAGCACCTTCTCCAATCACCGCATGATCAAGGATAATTGATCCCATGCCCAATAAAGCTCCATCGCATACTTTAGCTCCGTGAATTACCACGTTGTGTCCAACAGATACGTTGTTGCCAATCTCAATGATCGATTTCTGGTACAACGTATGTAAAACAGATCCGTCTTGTATGTTGACCCCATTCCCGATGCGAATAGAATTTACATCACCTCTTAGCACGGTTCCAAACCATATGCTGCATCCGTCCCCAATTTCAACATCACCAATGATAGTCGCATTATCTGCCAGGAATGTATCGTTCCCGATTTTGGGAGTAAATCCTCTTACTGATTTTATTAAAGCCATTTTATTTGTTATTTATTTATTGTAGCCGTCTGTTTACAGTTCGGCTGTTTTGTTTTTAAGCCATTCCTTTTCTTCTTCAAATAAGAAAGGACTTAGTTTCTCGTATACAAGTTGGTGATATCTGTTTAGCCATGCATGTTCGCGGGCAGATAGCATAGAGGTAATCACCAGGTTTCTGTCAATAGGGAAAAGGGTAAGCGTTTCAAAACTATAGAATTTTCCGAATTCCGTTTCGCTGTCTTCCCTAACCAGAATCAGATTCTCGATGCGGATCCCGTATTCGTCTGTTCGGTAAACTCCGGGTTCGTTACTGATAACCATGCCTGGTTGCAGAGCTACCGGGTTTTCCTCCATCCGTATACTTTGCGGACCTTCATGCACGTTTAGGAAATGACCAATTCCATGTCCGGTTCCATGCATATAGTTGATTCCGTTATCCCATAATGCTTTTCTGGCTAATATGTCAAGCTGAGACCCCCTTGTTCCCTGGGGAAATTTACATTTTGCCAGACTGATGTGACCTTTAAGCACCCGGGTGAAGTCTTTTTTCATTGCTTCTGTAGGTTCACCCAGAGCAATAGTGCGTGTGATGTCTGTTGTTCCATCGAAATACTGTGCTCCGGAATCTAACAGAAGTAATCCGTCGTTGGCAAGTTTCGCATTGCTTTCGGGAGTAGCTCCATAGTGAACAATAGCACCATGAGCATTATATCCTGCAATTGTTTCAAAACTTTCACTTACATAATGGGACTGCTTACTCCTGAAGTCTGCCAACTTTTCACTGAGACTTAGTTCGGTAACCTGTTTCCCTGTAGCCAATGATTTCTCCAGCCAGATGAAAAAGCGGGTAAGGGCAACACCATCTCTTACCATTGCATTGTTAAATCCTTCAATCTCTTTTTCATTTTTGATGCTTTTTAGCAATGCTACCGGCGACGGACCTTCTATAACATCGCAAGAGAACGGCAGAGCGTTATATAGTGCAAAATTTGTTTTTTTAGGATCCAGATATAAGCGCGTATTCTCTTTTAATTTTGCCAGGTAAGAGGTGATTTTGGTGTAATCGGCCAAAATAACCCCTTCTGCTTGTAGCTTTTTAGCCATGTCGGAAGTTAGTTTTCCCGGAAGTACAAAAAGAACTGTCTCTTCTTCCGAAATAAAGGCGTAACTTACAACTACAGGATTATATTCTACGTCGTTTCCCCGGATATTGAAGGTCCAGGCAATTTCATCCAGGGCAGAAAGTACAATGCCATCGGCTCCGGCTTCGTGTAATTTCGTATTTATATCGTCCAATTTATCTCGTGTCGATTTCCCGCTATACTCTATAGGTAATTCAAATAGCATACCTCCGGGTAAAGCCGGCCTGTCTTTCCAAATGGCGTGGATTAAATCTCTTGAAACATCCAGCGAGATTTTCTTTTTCTTCAATACCGAATTTAATTCTACAGCATCAGCCACACTATAAGTCTGCCCATCCAATCCTACAGTCTCATTTTCATTCAGATTTCGTAATAGAAAAGCTGCAATCCCCGGAGTTTCAGGTAGACCTGCTTTATACAACTCTATACCCGATCCTTCCAGTTCTTTGGATGCTTGAAGAAAATACCTTGAATCTGTCCACAATCCGGCTTTGTCGGCCGTAACGACAACAGTTCCCGCCGAACCAGTGAAACCAGATATCCATTGCCGTGATTTCCAGCAGTCCGCCGGATATTCACTGAGGTGAGGATCCGAACTGGGAATTATATAGGCTCCCAAGCCAAAATGCTTCATAGACTCTCTAAGAGCACTGATGCGTTGCTGAATGATTGTTTTCATCGTATTTTTTATTTAGAGATTCATACTAACTAATGCAAAAATAGGGAATATATTTATATACTACACGAGGTCGTTAACAAAATAAGAAACCTTGCTGCAGAAGAGACATTTCTCTGCGATGTTGTTTTATTAGATTATCCATATATATAACAAAAGTGCATACGTATTCTGTTCTCAATATTTATAATCCGATTTAAATTAACATAGAGTTAAGCAAAAATTTGCGGGTACATTTTCTTCAGAAAGTATATACTTTTTGGAGAAAATGTTATGACTTTTAAAATGAAAAGTACCTGGGATTTTTGATCATTGCTATTAGATTGTTTTTTCATTGTTTATTGAGGGTTTTAAAAGATCTGGTAACCTTGTTTCAAAGTTAAATATATCGATTTCCAAAATATTGGAATTTAGTTCAAAGATAGACTATGTATTTTTTCAAAGAATACGGACAAATCAGTGTTATGATATTAAAATATTACCATTTCGTTTGGGGTTTTAAATAACCTAGGTAGAGGTGTAGGGATGTTCTTTTATGCTGTTTTAGGATTTATTTTTTCAGAGAAGAGATTTTCTCGTAACGTCAACGATGTTATATTCACTTTTTTTGAGCACTAATTGACAATAGAGTCGTATTTTATCCTGGCATATTCCGAAACGTTCCTTATTCACGCTGTATTGCACTTTCTCTTAATATATACAATGTACGCGAGGGGAAATGGTTTCGAAACGGTATCTAGGGGGATTAAAAAAAAGTTTGGAGTGTAATGTGCGGGTATTCAGGGGTTAAGGATAAATGTGTTAAAATGCTTGTGAAAATAGTTTGCTAAAGGTTTGGAGTGTATGTTGTAAAGCACTACTTTTGCACCCGCATTCAAGAGAGAACGGCACAGCAATATGATGAGGGAATTTAAATGGATAGCATAAGGTGAGGTTAGCGAGGCTAAGCAAGAATCCTGCAGCGACATTAAGATGGCCCGAAACTTTTTAAAAAAAAACTTCCGAAAACATTTGGTGGTTTAAAATAAAAAGTCTTATCTTTGCACCCGCTTTCACACCGGATCAAAACGGTTGAAAATGCAACAAACAAGAGTTCTTTGAAAGATTTACATATCAA
>NZ_JBFWMI010000096.1:0-11836 GCF_050251695.1 Macellibacteroides sp. | reverse complement strand
GCCACACATCCGGACATCATCGAATCGGATATCCCAACAGAAGTCAACGACGCTTTAAAAGCACAAGCAAAGTAAGGCGATGAATGCAAACATAGAAAAAGCGCTTGCCGCAGCAAACGATACCCGTGCACTTTGGATAGGAGCCGGGGTATCGGACCGGGTAGCCGATCTGTTTAAGGAACAGTTTCCCGCAATGCCGGCTGTAATCGTAGCCGATACAACCACCTGGCAGGTGCTAGGCGAAAAGGTAAGCCGGCTGTTCTCTGCTGCAGGAATCATACAGGAATCCCCCTTTATATTTGATAACGACGACCTGTATGCCGAATATGGATTTGTCGAACAGCTCACCGCGTCCTTAAGCAACCACACAGCAATTCCGGTGGCAGTGGGATCGGGTACTATAAACGACCTTGCCAAATTATCAGCTTATCAGGCAGACCGCCGCTATATGTGTGTAGCAACAGCTGCCTCCATGGATGGCTACACCGCCTTCGGTGCTTCAATAACGGCTGATGGAGCCAAGCAGACATTCGGATGTCCTGCTCCACAGGCCTGTCTGGCAGATACCGACATCATACGGAAAGCTCCTCCGCAAATGACGGCCTCCGGCTATGCCGACCTGTTTGCCAAAGTAACAGCGGGTGCCGACTGGATTCTGGCCGATGCCTTACAGGTGGAGGCGATAGACAAAAGGGCTTGGTCGGTTGTGCAAGACGGACTGCCCGGTGCTTTGTCGGATCCGGAAGGGATTGCGGCAGGGAGCGAACAGGCTATCGGCAAACTGATTGAAGGATTGATACTTGGCGGTTTCGCCATGCAGGCCACTCAATCCAGCAGGCCGGCTTCCGGAGCAGAACATCAGTTCAGTCACCTGTGGAATATGGAACATTTCCTCAATCACGGCGAACATGTATCCCATGGATTTCAGGTCAGCATAGGAACGATAGCAGTAACCGCTTTCTACGAACAGGTACTGCAGACCGATCTAAGTGAGCTGGATGTTGAAAAAGCCTGCCGGCTTTGGCCGGACAGAGACGAGTCGGATGCCCGTGCCCTGAAGCTTTTCGAAGGAACCGACTTCCCGCTTATCGGAGTACAGGAAACCGGAGCTAAGTATATTCCGGCCGACGAACTGAGGGAACAGCTCCAGTTGCTGAAAAGCAATTGGGCAGAAATCAGAAGCCGCCTTCGCAGTCAGCTTCTCCCGTTATCCGAACTGAGACGGCGACTCGAACGGGTGGGAGCACCCGTAGAACCGGAACAGATCGGGCTTTCGCGTTCACGATTACGCGAAGCTTTTGTCCGGGCTCAATACATCCGCCGCAGGTACACAGTTCTCGACCTGGCGGTTCGTACAGGATACCTGGATACCTGGCTGGATCAGCTTTTCGGAGCAGACGGAATCTGGGAAATAAAGTAACCGGCCGCATGAAAAAACATATATAACCTTAGAAGAGACAGACAAATAACAAACTTTATTATCATTTAAATCACATGGACCAAGCTACATCACAACGTTTTAAATATTGGCAAACACGTACCATCATAGCAACGATGATCGGATATGCTCTTTTTTATTTTGTACGTAAAAACCTTAGCATAGCCATGCCTGCCATGCAAGCAGACCTGGGTATTACCAAGACCGAGCTGGGATTGTTTCTAACTCTGCACGGATTAATATACGGTCTGTCCAAATTTATCAATGGATTTATAGGCGACAGGGTGAACGCACGCTATTTTATGGTAACGGGACTTGTGTTATCCGCCATTTGTAACGTAGTGTTTGGCTTCAGTTCGGCGGTATTGGTATTCGGTATCGTGTGGATGCTGAACGGCTGGTTTCAGGGAATGGGATTTCCTCCCTGTGCCAGGATGCTTACCCATTGGGTGCCGCCCAGAGAACTGGCAACCAAAATGTCTGTATGGAATACCTCTCACTCCATCGGGGCCGGGTTGGTTGTAATCGTATGCGGGTATGTGGTCTCGCTGGGTTGGAGGTGGTGCTTTTTCGTACCTTCCATTATCGCACTGCTGGGTGCGGTAGGTGTGTGGTTTACCATGAGAGATACCCCGCAGTCGGTTGGTCTGCCGGCACTGGTTCCCGAAGGTCTTACCAAAGAGGAGGCCGAACACGAGGATACATCGGCCGAGTTTAAGGCATTTGTACGTAAGCAGGTATTTCTGAATCCTTACATCTGGGTAATTGCCGTAGCCAATTTCTTTGTCTATGTAATCCGCTACGTAGTACTTGACTGGGGACCAACATTGCTTAGTGAGTGGAAGGGGGTATCCATCGAACATGCGGGATGGATGGTGGCTGCTTTCGAAATATCAGGTATAATAGGAATGCTGGCAGCCGGATGGGCAACCGACCGTTTCTTTGGCGGCCGTTCGCCAAGAGTCTGCGTTTTCTGTATGGGATTTGCCACCCTGTTTATCTTTTTATTTTGGCTGCTGGATACTCCGCCCATGTGGCTTGCCTCACTGCTCCTTATGGCTGCCGGATTCTTTATTTATGGTCCGCAGGCTCTGGTAGGTATTGCAGCGGCTAATATGGCCACCAAGCGTGCTGCGGCAACAGCCGGAGGGTTTACGGGATTGTTCGGCTATGCAAGCACACTGGTATCTGGATGGGGACTAGGTTATCTGGCTACCAACTACGGATGGAGCCTGGCTATAAGCGTGCTGATCGGGATAGGTATTACAGGTACACTTGTGTTTATGCTTGCCTGGAATGCGAAAGCAGATGGATATGGAACTAAATAACTTAGAACAATGGAATTTACAATAAACAGATACATACATAAAATGAAGATCAATTCATTCATTCAGTTGCACGAGCGTTTAAAAAACATCAAACACGTAGCATTGGATATGGATGGAACTATCTATAACGGAAGCACGCTGTTTCCCTTTACCATCTCGTTTTTAGAGAAACTGGATAAATTGGGTATCGGCTATTCTTTCCTGACCAACAATCCGTCTAAAAGCATAGCAGATTACCTGTTGCATCTCGAGGGGATGGGAATTCCAGTTAAAAGAGACGAAATGTATACAACGGCAGTGGCAACCATCCAGTACCTGCAAAACAACTATCCGGAGATAAAACGGCTGTTTATATTGGGAACACCCAGTATGATGGACGAATTCGAGGCGGCAGGCTTCGAGTTGACGGCAGACAGTGCAGACGATAAGCCCGACGCGGTTGTTGTGGGTTTCGACAAATCCCTTGTATATTCCCGTCTGTGCAGGGCTGCCTGGTGGATATCCAAGCAGATCCCCTATTTGGCAACCAACCCCGACAAAGTTTGTCCCACCGACACTCCCAATATTCTGGTGGACTGCGGTGCAATATGTTCTTGTCTGGAAGAGGCAACTGGTCGCAAACCCGATATGATAATTGGGAAGCCGGATCCCAGAATGCTGGAAGGTATATTGCAAAAGCATCGCCTTAATCCCTGGGAGGTTGCCATGGTGGGCGACCGTATCTACACCGATATCCGTATGGCATACGAAGCCAGAACATTGGGCGTTTTGGTCCTTTCGGGAGAGAGCACCCTGGAGGATGCCGAGAAGTCCGAGCTGAAACCCGATGTAATTGTAGACGATCTTTCCAAATTCGGATCCATGCTGGAAGCATCCCGCATGTAGAAAAGCACTCATAAGTAGTCCAAAACTAAAACAAGATGTCCGGCAGGGAAGCGGACATAAAAAAGGTCCGGAGCTGAAACCAGCCCGGACCTTCTTGCCTGAAGTTGCATTTAGAAACTCAGAAACATCAGACGATACCTTTTTCCGAGCTTCTGATAAATTTAACCAACGAACGGATCTCATCACTCATCGGCACCTCTTCTTCCACTCTAATCAATGCATCCGTAACACTTACCTTTGCATGGTAAATAATTTCGTAAGCATGGGCTATGTGCTTTATAACCTTTTCGGGAAATTTATTGTATTCAAGCACCTTCACGTTTACACCGTAATAGGAGGTGGGATTGGCAGTGGTTACAACAAAAGGAGGGACATCCTTCTTAAAACGGGCTCCACCGCGAACCATACTCCATTCTCCAACGTGTGTATCCTGGAACATGATTACCATCGAACTCAGAATAGCGTGCGAGTCGATGATGCAGTTGCCCGAAACCAAGGTCTTGATACCTATTACACAATGATCGGCAATACGGCTGTCGTGACAAACGTGCACACCTTCCATCAGGAAGTTCTTGTTTCCGATAACTGTTCTGCCTCCCGCATGCGACGACCGGCTTACCAATACCCCTTCGCGGAAAACATTGTCGTTGCCTATTTCGAGAAATGATTCATCCCCATGAAAGGTAAAATCCTGGGGAGTGGCACCCAGCACAGCTCCCTGATAAACCTGATTGCCATTTCCCATCCGGGTACCACTTAACACACTGGCATAAGGCATGATGGTGCAGTTGTTTCCAATTACAACATCTTTATCAACGTAAGCAAAAGGATGAATGGTAACACCCTCGCCTAGTTTTGCATCGGGGCTGACAAATGCCAGTGGACTAATTGTATTATTCATATCCTGATTATTTAAAATTACTTTCGCCTCTGCCACCGCCAAGCGCCTGATACAGGCTCACTACAGACTGGATCTGATCAAAACTATCCTTAACACCCGAAAGTTCTGCGTTCAGCAACGATTGCTGCGCCGTAAGCACTTCCAGGTAGTTGGTAGAACTAAGCTGCATAAGCTGCTTGGTTTTATCTACTGCGCTACGCAACGATTGGATCTGCATCTCCCGCTGAGTACGCTTTTCGCCTGCCGCTTTGTACTTGAACAACGCGTTGCTCACCTCCGTTCCGGCATTCAGGATGCTGTGTTCGAAAGCCAGACGGGCCTCTTCCTGCTGAGCTTTGGATATTTTAAGACGGGCAATATTCTGACCCTTGGCAAACAGCGGTTGTGTAAGCGAACCTACAGCCGAAGCCAGGAACTTGGCCGGATTTACGATCATACCTCCCGCACTGTTGGTCCACCCCGCCGATCCGCTCAAGGTAATCTTTGGATAAAAGGCAGAACGGGCCTGGTTGGTTGCATAATAGGCACTGGCCAAAGCCATTTCGGCCTGCCTTACATCCGGGCGGTTCGATAACAGCTGCAAAGGAACACCCGCCGAAAAAGTGTCCGGCATTTCCTGTTCCTCCAGCGTAGCACGGTCTATACGTTGCGGAGTCTGTCCCAGCAACAGCGAAAGGGCATTTTCCGTTTCGCGGATCTGACGGTGAATCTCCGGCAGCGAAGCCTGTACCTGATAGTAATAAGCCTCACTTTGAGCCACGGTAGCTTCGTTGGTCATACCCAAGTTCTTCAACGCCTTCATAGCCCTTACCTGCTCGCCCCAGGTAGTAGCTGTCTTCTCTGTAATTTCTAGCTGCTTGTCAAGCATCAGCAAGGTATAATAGCTGTTGGCAATGTTGGCGATAACCTGCGTCTGCACAGCCTGGCGGTATGCATCCGATTCAAGCAACCCGGCTTTAGCCCCTTTCGCGCCATTCATCAAATTACCAAACAAGTCAATCTCCCAACTGGCACTGGCAGGTAACGAATAAGTCTGAATCGCCTTACTGCCGTCAAAACTGTTTACAGACGCATTGGGTGTAAGAGTCAGCGACGGAGCAAAAGCCAGACGGGCCGCAAGCAATCCGGCCTTAGCCTGTTCAACACGCAGTAAAGCCGTCTGCATACTTATATTCTCTGCCAGCCCCTGTTCAATCAGCGCCTGAAGTCTGGCATCGCGGAAAACTTCCTTCCAGGGAAGGTTTCCAAAGTTGGCCGTATCAGAAACCAGGGTATCGTTTACACTTACCGTATCGCGATACACCCCGGCGGTTTGCACTTCGGGCCGTTCGTATGATTTGTAGATGTGGCAACTGCTCAGCAGAGCCGTTGCACACATCCATCCTATGATTTGTATTTTCATGCTGTTATTCTTTATCAATATTACTATACTGTGCCAATTCGGGTACAACCTCTTCTACATCCATACCCGTTTTCTCGATCGGTTTGATCTTTTCCTGCAGGTATTCAAATACCACAAACAATCCGGGTACCACAAATATCTGGAATATCACACCGATAAGCATACCGCCTACAGCACCTGCACCCAGCGTCTTGTTACTGTTTGCTCCAACCCCCGAAGCGAACATCAGCGGAAGCAGACCGATAATCATGGCCAGCGAAGTCATCAGAATAGGACGTAAACGGGCGGTGGCACCTAATACGGCCGACCACTTGATACTCATACCCGATTTCCTTCTCTGCAGTGCGAACTCCGTAATCAGGATCGCATTCTTGGCCAGAAGACCAATCAACATGATCAAGGCAATCTGCATATAAATGTTGTTTTCCAATCCAAACAGCTGAGCAAAAACAAAGCTACCCGCAAGACCGAACGGAATGGATAAAATAACAACCAAAGGCAAAATATAACTTTCGTACTGGGCACTCAGCAACAGGTAAACGAATATAAGACACAATGCAAACACAATGGCTGTAGTTCCGCTACCCGTGCTATGCTCTTCGCGGGTCATCCCCGAAAATTCGTAGCTGTAACCAACCGGCAAAGTTTCGGCAGCCACCTCTTCAATAGCCTTGATAGCCTGTCCGGATGTATATCCCGGAGCCGCGGCACCATTCAGACCAATGGATGTGTACATATTGAAACGGTTGATAACCTGAGGTCCGTACACTTTGGTAAGCGTCATAAACTGAGAGATAGGCGCCATCTCGGCTCCGTTACGAACAAATATCTTGTTGAGCGATTCCGGGTTAATACGGTCTTGCGGATCAGCCTGGATGTATACACGATATAACTTACCAAACCGGTTGAAGTTAGACACATACATACCACCGTAATATCCCTGAAGCGTGGTTAACACCGTGCTCGGACTGATGCCCGCCTGCTTACATTTGGCAGCATCCACATCAACCAGGTACTGGGGGAAGGTTGGATTGAACGAAGTTTGTACAACCGCCACCTCCGGACGCTGCATCAGTTTACCCATAAACTCCTGCGTGATGCCGAAGAATTGATTCAGGTCGCCCCCGGTTTTATCTTCCAGGTGCATCTCAAAACCACTGGTCGCACCATAACCCGTAATCATAGGCGGAGCAAATATAAATATCTGGGCATCCTTAACCTTAGCCGTTTGCTGATACAACATACCGATAACGCTGTTAACATCCTGCCCTTTACCTTTACGCTCGTCCCAGTTTTTGAGTCGGCAGAAATAGGTACCATACGAACTACCGCTACCGGATAAAAGTCCGTATCCGCTAATCTGGGTACTGATATCGATCAGGGGATTAGCCTTCAGAATTTCATTCACCTCGGCCATGGCAGCCTCGGTACGTTCGAGTGATGTACCCGGAGCCATGTTTACAGCCATCATAAATGTACCCGTATCCTCATTCGGAACCATTCCGGAAGGAGTTGTTTTCATAAAAAATACAAGCGCAACGATACTTACCACAACCAGACCCATCGAAAGCCAGCGGTGATTGATAATCCGGGTGATACCACCTTTGTATTTACCCAGAAGCATATCATACGAAGTATTGAACGCAATATGGAAACGATCAATAAAGCTTTTACGCTTGCCGTTTTCACCCTCACCATGTTTCGGACTCAGGAAAATCGCACACAAAGCCGGACTCAGCGTCAAGGCATTCAAGGCAGAGAAGCCGATAGCCACAGCCATGGTTATACCAAACTGGCGATAGAATACCCCGGATGTTCCGCTCATAAAACTTACAGGGATAAATACGGCCATCATCACAAGCGAAATAGAAAGGATCGCACCCGATATCTCGCTCATCGCATCCAGCGAAGCCTGTTTACCCGACTTATATCCCTGGTCCAGCTTGGCATGCACCGCCTCGACGACGACTATCGCATCATCGACCACAATCGCAATGGCCAGCACGAGAGCACTCAGTGTAAGTAAGTTCACACTAAACCCAAACAGGTACAACATAAAGAAGGTACCGATCAGCGAAACCGGAATTGCAATGGTTGGAATAAGCGTAGAACGGAAGTCCTGAAGGAAAATGTATACAACCAGCACCACCAGGATAAAGGCCTCAAGCAACGTACTTAACACCTTGTTTATAGAAGCGTACAGGAAGTCGCTTGTGTCCATCTGAACATCAAACTTCAATCCTTCGGGCAATTCCTTTTCGGTATCTTTTATCAGGCTTTTAATATTACCGATAATTTCCGTAGCGTTCGAACCCGGCGTCTGGAAGATAATCATAACAGTAGCCGGATGACCGTTGGTGTAGGTGTTCACTGTATACGATTGGGCACCCAGTTCTACACGGGCAACATCCTTCAGTCTGAGAACTTGTCCGTCGGCTGTAGCTTTAACCACAATATTCTCAAACTCTTCTGTTTGCTGCAATCTACCTTTAGTCTTCATAATATACTGAAACGACTGACCGCCGTTCTCTCCAAACTGTCCGGGAGCCGCCTCGATATTCTGTTCGGCCAAAACCGCCGTTATATCATTAGGCATCAGCTTATACTGCGCCATAACCTCCGGTTTCAGCCAGATACGCATTGTGTACGTACGAGCACCCGGAGCCATTGCATCCCCAACACCGGGTACACGCATAATCTGCGGGATAACATTGATATTGGCATAATTCTGAATAAACGTCTGGTCGTATTTGTTATCCGGACTGTTTAACGAAAGCACCATCAACATACTTGTCTGCCGTTTGGCCGTAATAACACCCACCTTGGTAACCTCGGCAGGCAGCAGACCCAAAGCCTTCGATACACGATTCTGCACGTTTACCGCCGCCATATCGGGGTCGGTTCCCTGCTTGAAATAAATCTGAATCTGTGCCATCCCGTCGTTGGATGCAGAAGATGTCATATACATCATGTTCTCCACCCCGTTGATCGACTCCTCCAGAGGAGTGATAACACTATTCATTACAGTCTGGGCATTGGCACCCGTATAAGAGGTACTTACCGAAATAGTAGGAGGGGCAATATCCGGGTACTGCTCAACAGGCAGCGACCCAAGCCCCAGTATACCCAGGATGACGATAAAAATGGAGATAACCGTCGAGAGTACGGGGCGATTAATAAATCTATCTAACTTCATATTTTTCTGTTTTAGTATTCACTTCCTTATTTCGAAGCTCCCTGGGCAGGACTATTAGCTCCGGTATTTTTTGCGGCAGCCTGATCCGGAGTTACCGCTTTGATCTGCATACCATCTTTAAGCGAAGAGATGCCTTCTACAACAATCTTATCGCCGGCCTTCAGACCAGAAGTAACAACGAAGTTCTTACCATCATCCAAAGTGAATATTTCAATAGGAGTACTTTTAACAGTAGACTGTTCGTCCACCACATAAACAAAACGTTTGTCCTGAATCTCGAAAGTAGCCTTCTGCGGAACAACGATGCAGTTGGCCATCTTTGCCGGAATCACTACAGTTCCGGTACCGCCGCTTCGAAGGATATGGTTCTTGTTTGGGAATCTGGCACGGATGCTTACCGATCCGGTTGCCTGATCAATCACACCACTCATGGTTTCAACCTTTCCGCTATCGGCATATATGCTTCCGTCAATCAGTTTAAGCTTAACAGCAGGCATCGTATTCAGAATATCTTTAGACGAAGTACCGGTCGAGGTATAGCCAAGCAACTGACGCTCGGTCATCGAAAAATAGGCATACATCTCCGAAATATCCGATACCGTGGTAAGAGGAGTGGCAATGCTTGGGCTAACCAGACTACCTACACGGAAAGGAATACTTCCCACAACGCCGTCCGACGGACTGGATACGCGGGTGTACGACAAATTCTTCTCGGCACTGATAAGCTGGGCATTAGCCTGAGCCAATACAGCTTTGCTGGACAACAGCGAATTCTCTGCCATCTGCAATTCGTACGCACCGATAATGTTATTCTTAGCCAGTTCGCGCTTATTCTGTGCAGTAAGCTCGGCGGTTGCAACATTGGCCTTGGCCACTTGTACCGATGCCCGGGCTGCATTGGCAGCCTCTTCGTACTGAACAGGGTCGATAATAAATAAGGTCTGTCCCTTTTTAACGACAGAACCTTCATCTACAGCCAGCCGGGTGATAAAGCCCGATACCTGCGGACGGATTTCAATGTCTTGTTTTCCTTTAATTACAGCCGGATACGAACTGCTAAGTTCAACATCCGCACCCGATAGAGTTATTACAGCCAGTTCTTTTATTTGCTGACCTCTTTGCTGGTCTTGCTTCCCGCAAGAATTGAGTGATAAACACAAAAACAATACTGCGGCTACCGAAACGGATGCCGTAAACAATCTTCTTTTTTCTTTGCTCATAAAACTACCTATTGTTTGGTTGTATTCTTATTTTTACTTTTCGATTCACAAAGTAAGAACTAATTTCATAAAGATTCTAGTTCCAAACATTGCAAATACTGTTCCAAATGTAATCTTTTCTGTGTTTTATAGTGAAATAATCCTAAAAAATGTGGTCAAAAATAGAATTTTAATCTGTTTTTAACATAAAAGCTGCCACTTTATTGAATGTTTAACTCTATTTGTTGGCAAATAATGGAGGCGTTTGAGCAGCCAGTGCCATCAGCTGTTCAGACTCATGTGGTGTAATGGGCTTATAGTCTTTCATAAATTCGATGGCTTTTAGAAACAATGTCGATTTTCCGGGAGGAATGGCTGTAGCAATCTCCTTCGAAAGAGTGAATTTCAAGGCCAGCTTCATGGTCTCTTCGTCGGTTACCGGCTGGTACCATACATTTTTGTCGTACTTTTCCTGTCCGGGTTTGTTGGCCGTAAGCGCCATAGCCTTCAGTGCGATAACACCCATGTTGCGCGACAATGCTTTTTCATAAATCTGCGGACCAAAATCGCCTGCGTTCCAGCATGCGAAATTCAAGGGAAACATAGCTGTGTCGAAATCATATTTCTCCATGGCAAGCAGAGCCGCTTCAACCGAATGAGCCGAGAAACCCACATAACGTATCTTACCATCCTGTTTAGCCTTCTCGATCACTTCCATGGCACCGCCCGGAGCAAAAGCCTTCTCCACATCATCGCGCGTAGTGATGGCATGCAGCTGAAACAGGTCGAAGTAATCTGTCTCAAGATAGGTAAGCGACTGGTTCAATGTTTTCTCCGCACCCTCACTGCCTCTTTCGTGTGTTTTGCAAGCCAGGAAGCAATTCTTTCTGTATGGTTTGAGGGCCGGACCCAACTTTGCCTCGGCATTACCGTAACTGGGTGCCACATCAAAATAGGTAACCCCCAACTCTATTGCCTTTGAAACAATTTCTTTAGCAAATTCCGGCGAATGATCATTCAACATAATACCCCCAAAAGCAATGGTCGAAACCCGCTCGCCCGTTCTGCCTAAAACCCGTTTGGGAAGCTCGAAATTGTTGCTCCAGGTAGATCCGAAAGCCCTTACCTGCGGAATGCTGAGTGCCAAACTACCTAAAGCAGCGGCATGAATAAATTCTCTTCGTTTCATAGGATCGTATTTGATTGATTGAAAGTGCAATATATAATTTAAAACCAAATACTCTGCCATTAGGTTCTGAATTTTTAAAAACTATCTGTCATCTATCATTTTTAGGGTCTACTTCTCTGTAAAACAAGATGATACAAGCTGACAGATGCCTTTTTGCATCTATCATCTATATGTCATCTGTGTAAGCGTCTCCGCGATGCCATCTTGTGAACACATTTGATCCCCTTTACCTTTGTTTTCAAAAAAGAAACAAATGAAAGCATCCGAACTTTATGCATTGGCAATCGAAGAGTACAGG
>NZ_JBFWMI010000095.1:0-11878 GCF_050251695.1 Macellibacteroides sp. | reverse complement strand
TTATTCAACTGTAACAGACTTGGCCAGATTACGTGGTTGATCTACATCTTTTCCTTTACAAACAGCTATGTGATATGCCAGCAGTTGCAGAGGAATGGTTGTGATTAGCGGATCAAGGCATTCGGTTGTTTGAGGTAATTCAATACAAATATCCGCAAGTTTAGAGATTACTTCATCACCTTCCGACACAAAGGCTATTACACGCCCTTTACGAGCCTTAATTTCCTGAATGTTACTCAATATTTTGTCATACATGCCATTGTGTGTTGCAATGACTACTACTGGCATTTCTTCATCGATAAGTGCAATCGGACCATGCTTCATTTCAGCAGCCGGATAACCTTCTGCATGGATATAAGATATCTCTTTAAGCTTTAATGCCCCTTCCAATGCTACAGGGTAACTATAGCCCCTCCCTAAGTAAATAAAATTATGGGCATAAGTAAAGACTTTAGCAATACTCGCAATTTGATTGTTAGTTTGTATTGCTTTTTCCATTTTATCGGGGATAGACATTAGTTCTCCCACAATCTTTAAGAACTCATTGTTGCTTATCGTTTGTTTGTTTTTTGCAAGAGTCAGAGCTAACATGGCAAGCACAGTTACTTGCCCCGTAAATGCTTTTGTTGAAGCAACTCCTATTTCCGGACCTACATGTATGTATGACCCGGTGTGGGTAGAGCGGGGAATTGAAGATCCAACAGAATTGCAGATCCCATAAATAAAAGCTCCGCATCTGCGGGCGAGATCAATAGCGGCTAAAGTGTCGGCCGTTTCTCCCGATTGAGATATGGCAATCACAACATCGTTTTCATCAATTACCGGATCTCTGTATCGAAATTCGGATGCATATTCTACTTCAACAGGAATTCTGCAGTAACTTTCTATAAGGTGTTTGCCAATAAGTCCTGCATGCCAGGAAGTACCACATGCCACAATGATGAATCTTTTTGCTTTTAGCAGTTTTTCCTTATGATCAATGATGGCGGATAGAACAACGTTTGTGCCTTCCACATTAATTCTACCTCGCATACAATCTCTGATACAGTTGGGTTGCTCAAAAATTTCCTTCAGCATAAAGTGGGGATATCCACCCTTTTCAAGCTGACCGATATTAAGGGCAACGGTTTGAATCTCGGGTGTTACAGAAACATTTTGAATATTAACTACTTTCAAATCCTCTCCATATCTGATTAACGCAATTTCTTCATCTTCGAGATATACCACTTTGTCGGTATATTCTACAATGGGAGTCGCATCAGAGGCTAGAAAAAACTCGTTATCTCCAATTCCGACAACAAGCGGACTGCTTTTTCGTGCCGCAATGATTTCGGAAGGCCGGTCCTTATCTAATACAGCAATGGCATATGCTCCGATAACTTCGCGAAGGGCTAATTGAACTGCTGTAAGCAGATCAAGGTCTTTAGACACCTTTATGTACTCAATCAGTTGAACTAATACTTCAGTATCGGTACTGCTTTTAAAAGTGTAGCCTTTTTCTTGCAATCGATTTTTCAGAACAGCATAGTTTTCTATTATACCGTTATGAATTAAAGCGATATTTTCGGATGAGGAATAATGAGGGTGCGCGTTCGCTTTACAAGGTTCGCCATGAGTTGCCCAACGTGTATGCGCTATACCAATGGTTCCAGATACATCTTTATCTGAAATATAGGCTTCAAGTTCAGACACCTTTCCTTTCGCTTTATATACATTTAAATTTTGATTATTGTTGATTATCGCAACTCCGGCACTGTCATATCCCCGGTATTCTAGTCGCTTTAATCCTTTAATAAGAATAGGATATGCTTCACGCATTCCAACGTAGCCCACAATTCCACACATAGTATCTATATTGTTTTACATTAATTGGGTACAAATATAGATATATATATTACATAAAGATTTAATTGAGATTAAATATTAAGCAATTTGATCGTTTTTGCTAAGTTTTAATATTCTCAATGCTCCTCTCATGACTATGAGAAATACAATAGAACCAACAACCAGATCCGGTATGCCACTTTTAAGAAAATACACTAAAGCTCCAGCCAGAATAACGCCGGCATTTATTATTATATCATTGGATGAGAAAATTATACTTGCTTGAATATGGGCATCTTTACTTTCTGCTTTTTGCAAAAAATATAAAGATAAAACATTTGCCATCAAAGCTGAAATCGAAATCCCGATCATTACCAGATAATCCGGGATTGTTTCCATCCCAATAAATCGTTTTATTACCTCCGTAAATCCCCAAACAGCTAGTCCAATTTGTAAATAACCGCTAATTCTGGCTACCTGTTTCTTTTTTCGAACCGATGTCCCAACAGCAAGCAAACTCATACCATAGACTAATGCATCAGCTAACATATCCAGACTGTCTGCTACAAGTCCCATGGACCTGGATAAAATTCCAGATAAAGATTCTATCAGAAAAAAAAGGAAATTAATTAGTAGAACTATCCATAATATTTTCTTTTCAATATGATTGTTATTTGATGGTACTGAGTCGGGAACTACAGTTGAAGACAAAAGCTTTGAATTCAAATTAAGGGAACTAATACTAGAGTCAATTAACTTGACGTCTTCTTTATGAAGCACAATTAAGATGCGATTTTCTAAATCAAATTTTAGAGAGATTTCTCTAAAGTTTTGTAGTTTTAAACGGATTAAACTTTCTTCACTGGGGCAATCCATTTTTTCTATTTTGAATATGCTCTTTATCATTTGATATTATTTTCAGGATAAAAAAAGGATTAGCGGTAAATAGTCTTTCAGATCAATACGTAATTGTTTCAATGCTTGCTGGATTCTATAATCCACAGTTTTGGATGAAACATTAAGTTGCGAAGCAATTTCTTTATATGTAAGCTTTTGAAAGCGGTTCATTTCGAATGCCTCCCGATAATTTGAAGGTAAAGCCTCTAATGCTGATTGAATTTTCTGAGAGAGTTCCTCAACTACATAGAAGTCGGGATCATCAAAGAGATGATCATCTCCTTCGTACAAAGTCTGAAGGATACGTTGTTTGAGATCATTCCTATTTATTAAAGTTATACATCTGTTTTTTACGGCTTTGAATAAGTAGCTTATCAGGGAAGTTTCCCACACAGGCATAGTCCGGTTTTCCCAGAACCAAATCATAATTTCCTGAGCAATCTCTTCTGCATCTTCCCTCTCAACAAATTGATTGGCATAGCTACATAATGCCGGATAATGTCGCAGAAAAAAAGTGTCAAAGGCTTTCTCAACACCTTTTTGTATTAGTTGATAGAGTTCTTCATCCGTATTTCGTGAAGTATAGGCGGCCATTAAATCTTCTTCTTTTTTGCAAACATAATACTTTTTAAGAAATAAATTCAAAAAAAAAGGATTTTGATTTAGGACATTTGAATTCTGGTTAGTCTTACTTATATAAACGAAAGAACAGTTGAAGACATTAATATGGTTGATGAAGCACTAATATTAAGATACTTTACAGGTGAGATCACTGCAGAAGAAAGATCTTATGTAGAGAAATGGATATCAGAATCCGAACAAAACAGGAAATTGGCTAAAGATATCTATTACCTATATTTTGCAGTTGATACATTGTATACGATGAAATCGGTCGATTCGAAGCAGGCCTTAAAAAATGTAAAAAAGAGAGCGGCAAAAAGAAAGACCGGAACCATTTTTACATGGATTCAACGTGCTGCAGCAATTCTTTTCATTCCATTGTTACTGAGTACTGTTTTCAGTAAATTGAAAAAAGAACCGATTGAGTATATGGAGATTCGTACAACACCAGGCATGGTGGCTTCTGTAAATTTGCCCGATGGATCTGTTGTCTGGCTTAATTCCGACTCGTATTTACGTCATCCGGTAAAGTTTACAGGCAAAACAAGGGAAGTGAATTTAATTGGTGAAGCCTATTTTAAGGTGAATCGTAATGAGAAGTTACCTTTTTTTGTGAATACAAAAGAAAATCTGCGTGTTGAAGTTTTAGGAACCGAGTTTAATGTTGATGCTTATGAAGATAATCAATATGTTTCCACAACTTTACTCTCCGGATCGGTTAAACTAAATTATAGGGGAAGTAATAATCAGGAAAAGAATATAGTTATGCAACCCGGACAGAAAATATATTATGATGAACTGTCTAAGACAATAGCTGTTTCGCAACCATTTCTTCCATCAGAGGTGGCATGGAAAGAAGGAAAGATTATATTAAGAAATACATCTCTTGAAGAGACTTTAAAAATGTTAAGCAAAAGATTTAACGTGTCTTTTGTGCTTAAGAATAAAGCTTTGAAAGATAATTATTTTACGGGGACATTTGATAAGCAACAATTGCCCCGAATCTTGGAACATCTTCGGATTTCGTCCAACATCAGGTACAGGATAATTGATCCAAAATCCGGAGATGAGGGATTGAAAGAACGTAGCAAAGTGGAATTATATTAATGTGGAGACTATTTGTTTAACTGAAAAATAAAAGAAATGAAAACACGCTCACCATAAAAGAAAAAACATACGGGAAAATATTGGCGTATTTCCCCGTATGAAACAATTGCTTACTCGTTTGGCGACGAGATTTCAGCAATCATTATTTTCTAACTTTAAATCCGTACAAAAATATGACAAATTATTTAGAAGTCCAACCCCATAGGGTTGTGGCATTACCAATTATTATCCTGAATAAAATACCATTATGTATGAAACTAACAGTTCTTATGTTGTTTCTTTCTATCGGATTGATTCAAGCCACAAGTAGCTACGGGCAATCAACTACGTTATCATTGGAGGTAACCAATGCAACCGTACAGGATGTATTGGATAAGATTGAGTCTCAATCAGACTTCCATTTCTTCTATAACAACAAACAGATCAATACCAAGCGGGTTGTTTCCATCAAGAAAACCAAAGAGAATGTATTTGTAATTCTGAATGAGTTGTTTGATGGAACTGATGTGTCGTATCAGGTTATGGATAAGAATATTATTTTATCCAACACAAAAAAAGCCGATAAGGCTCAAGTACTGCCACAAGCAGGTAACCGGGTTACAGGTGTTGTATCAGACGCTTCAGGGGAACCTATTATCGGAGCAAATGTCTTTGAGAAGGGATCAACAACCAATGGTACCATCACGGATATTGATGGACGGTTTACATTGGAAATTTCTTCCAATGGCTCGTTGGTGGTCTCTTACATTGGTTATCAGACACAAACAGTTTCTGTTGCCAACCGTAAGGATATCAAAATTCAGATGAAGGAAGATTCCGAATTGATTGAAGAGGTGGTAGTTGTAGGTTATGGTTCTCAGAAAAAAGCGAACCTTACCGGAGCTGTTTCTAACATTAATGTTAGTGATGCATTGCAGAATCGTCCAATAGCCGACGTAGGTAGAGGTTTGCAAGGAGCTTCTTCTGGTCTTTCAGTTATTGTTCCAAGTGGTGAAATTGGTTCTGACCCGTTAATTAAAATTCGTGGACAAATCGGTTCAATTCAGGGAGGTTCTTCTCCGTTAATCCTGTTGGATAACGTTGAAATTCCTAGTATTCAAATGGTTAATCCTGACGATATTGAGACAATTTCAGTTCTTAAAGACGCTGCGTCATCTTCAATTTATGGTGCAAAGGCTGCCTTTGGTGTAATTTTGATTACTTCTAAGAAAGGTGCTAAGACAGAAAGTGTTAATATCAGCTATTCAAACAATTTCTCCTGGCAAAATGTAGCAAAAGACATGCGCATGGGAGATGTGGATGCAATGGAATATACTGTAAATGCCTTCGAAAGAGTGGGAAGCACCTATGTAGGCGCATTAAACTGGTATGTTACCCGCGAAAGCTGGGAAAAAGCGAAAGCGTGGAAAGAACAATATGGAAGTACAATTGGTGCTGATGATCCTATGACTTATGGTCGTGATTGGGAATTTGATGCAGCCACCAATAGAAAATATGGTTACAGAACGTACGATCCGTATGATTATATGATTCGTGAATGGGCTCCATCTCAGACCCACAATTTATCGCTGAATGGCAAGAGCGGCAAAACGTCTTATAATATCGGTTTGGGCTACTTGAATCAGAATGGTATGATGAAGCCTGCCAAGAAAGACGACTTTACCAGATACAATGCATCAATAAGATTAAGCACTGAATTGAATAAATATGTAACCGTTCGCGGAGGTTTATTGTATTCAAAAAGAGATAAGCGCTATCCGTATGTAACCAACGCAACGACAGCCGACCCATGGTTATACCTTTATCGTTGGGGACCGACTATGCCTATCGGTTACGATGATCAGGGAGTTGCATTAAGAGGGCCAGCATCTGAATCAAGTCAGGCAAATACGGCGAATATACTTAATAACTATACCAATATTAATATTGGGGCGACAATCAATATTACAAAAGATTGGACAGTCGATGCCGATTATACCTATGCTAATGAAGGCGAGACTACGACTCGTCCGGGTACACGCTATTCTGCCGGTAATACATGGGCAGTTCCAACCAAACGATTGGATGAGGCTGGTAAGCAGGTATATGTTAATGCTGCCGGACAATTGGTTGATGCATCTACTCCCGGAGCTCTTGCTGCTTATGAATTTGAAAATATTGAATATACCGGTAAAGGGTCAAATCCAGACCATATTTATCGTAAAGAATATGGAACCAAACGTAGTACATTGAACGCATTTACAACCTATAACCTTTCTTTGAATGATATCCATTCATTTAAGTTTATGGGAGGTATCAACCGGGTTACATTTGATGAAACAATGAGTTCGGCTCTTAGAACACAGTTGATCGATATTAACAACCCTCAGTTCTCACTTGCAAACGGAGCGATGACTACCGATGGTGGTAACTGGTGGGAAGCTCAGCTTGGGTATTTCGGACGTGTAAACTATACTCTGTACGACAGATATTTACTTGAAGCAAATATTCGTTACGACGGAACTTCTAAATTCCCTAATCAGTTGAGATGGCGTTGGTATCCTTCATTCTCAGCCGGATGGCGTGCCAGTGAGGAGGCATTCATGGAATGGGCAAAACCGATGTTAAGTACGTTGAAATTCAGAGGATCATGGGGATCTATCGGTGACCAGACTGTTCCAAATAATTTGTATGTGCCAACCATGAATAGTTTTGATTCATCCTGGTTAAGTTCAGGAGGCACTAAATTCTATGGTTTTAATGCTCCTGCGGCGGTTGCCAGATCTATTTCATGGCAAAATATCGAAACATTAGACTTAGGTTTGGACTTACGTGTCCTCGACAATAAGTTGGGAATGACATTCGACTGGTATCGTCGCGACACAAAAGACATGATTATTCCCGGAACTCCGGTTGCAGATACCTATGGTACTACATCTCCAAAACAGAATTTTGGAGCACTTAGAACCAATGGTTGGGAAATTTCTGTCGACTTCAATCATCGCTTCGAGAATGGATTGGGAATCAATGCTACGTTGAATGTGTCTGATGCTGTTACAAAAGTGACGGATTACCTCACCGATGTTGAATCAGTTGGCGGATGGTATAAAGGTAAAACTTACGGAGAAATCTGGGGATACCGTACAGACAGATTATATCAGATGGATGACTTCGAGCTTGATGCAAACGGTAAACCATATAAGATTGTATTGTCAAAAGAGGAAAGTGCTAAATATGCTGGTAAAACAGTTTATAAGCTGAAATCAAAGAACGGAGAAAAACCAGTTTATCAACCTTATCTTCAGAACAGTTCAACCTTCTTCTTTGGCCCGGGCGATGTTAAGTTTGTTGATCTGAATGGCGACGGAGAACTGAATAACGGTACCAGCACTGTTAAAGATCATGGTGACCTGGAAGTTATCGGAAATACAACACCACGTTACGAGTATAGCTTGCGTTTAGGTGCCGATTATAAAGGTTTTGATGTGTCAATATTCTTCCAGGGAGTTGGTAAGCGCGAAATTTGGGGAGGTGGATCTTTAGCTATCCCAGGATTTAATACTGCCGACGGTGCAATGCCGCAAGCATTTGCAGGCGATTTCTGGCGCGAAGATCGCACCAATGCCTTCTATCCTCGTCCTTGGAATATGGGTGGTTCTAACTCGGGTAACAACCTGCAGGTACAGTCACGCTACTTGTTGGATATGTCTTATTTAAGAGTAAAAAATATGACTGTAGGTTATACCTTGCCTTCAACGCTGTTAAAGAAAGCCTATATCAACAATGCCAGAGTGTATGTTTCGTTGGAAAACTTCTTGACATTCGACAATCTGAATGATCTGCCAATCGATCCAGAATCGATTTCCGGTTATTCAATGTATAATAGTACCAACTATAATCTTGGAAGAACTGGTACAGGTACACCAACATTTAAGAGTGTTTCATTTGGTCTGCAATTAGGATTTTAAATTCGGTAAATTATGAAAAAATATATTATAACATTACTTTCTGCGGCATGTATATCGGTCGGTTTCTCTGGTTGTAATGACGATGTTCTAGATCGTCCGCAACTTACCGAAATGAATGATGATAATTTCTGGACAGGAGCTGAAAACCTCCGCATGTATGCAAATCAGTATTATACAAATTATTTTGTAGGGTACAACTCGGCCTGGGGAGTCGATTATGCTCCACTGAGAGGATACACATTTAGCGATGACTTTACCACAGTCGGTGTACAGTCAAACTTTGAAACAAATGTTCCTGCTTCTAAAACAAGCAGTGCCTGGATGACTCAGTATCAAGGTCCGTCATGGTATTTCGGCAGAGTGCGCTCTATCAATATCTTCATTGATCGTATTGAAACAAAAACGAAACCGAAGCTGACTGACGAAGAATATCGTCATTGGATGGGTATAGCCCGATTCTTCAGGGGATTGGAATACAGTGGACTGGTAGGTTCATTTGGCGATATACCTTACTATGATCATGTCTTGGCCGAAGACGATTTACAGGAGATGTACAAAGACCGTACCCCTCGTGGTGAGGTTATGGATAAAGTATACGATGACTTCAAGTATGCTTTTGCAAATGTTCGTCTTAATGATGGGGATCAGTATGCGAACCGTTACGTTGTGGCTTCTTTCATCGCAAGATGGATGCTTTTTGAAGGAACATGGCAAAAATATCATAAAGCAGATAATACACGGGCTAAGAAATATCTTGAGTTCGCAGTAGAGGCTGCTCAATACGTAATGAGTAGCGGTAAGTATGATATTGTTACCGATTTTAGATCTCTTTTCGGTTCGGATGATTTGAAAGGTAATAAGGATTGTATCATGTACAGACATTATGATGCTGCTCAATCCATTACTCACAGTGTTGCATCATACTCGAATGTAGAAGAAAGTCAGACAACCGCACCCAACTTGTCGTTGGCAAAAGCATTTATTTGCAACGATGGCAAGGTGTACCAGAATTCAACATTGCCTGATGCTGATAAATTGGATATTGCAAGTATGGTAAAAACACGTGACCCGCGTTTTGAAGCAACTTTCTGGGATAAACCGGTCGGTAATTCATCCACACTGTTGTATGCATGTAAATTTATCAGTCGCGAAGGTCCGTCCAATACAACATTGGATAAGTACAAGAGCAATACAAACACCAATGACTATCCGGTGATGCGTTATGCCGAAGTATTGTTAAACTGGATTGAGGCCAAAGCAGAATTGGCTACTTTAGGTGGTGCAGCTGTTACACAGGCAGATCTTGACTTGTCTGTAAACAAGATAAGAAACAGACCTTTGGATAAAGTTGCCATAGATAAGGGTGTAACTAAAACAGCCCCGATGAAACTGGCTGCGCTTCCGGAAGATCCTGCCCGCGATGCAGATGTATCTGCACTGATTTGGGAAATCCGTCGCGAACGTCGTATGGAATTTGTTTTCGAACATTCACGTCTGTTGGATATCAAGCGTTGGAAGAAAATCGAGTATATGAATTGTACTAAGTACAGCGATAACCTTAAAGGTCCGTGGATTAATTTCAAAACCGATCTTCCTTCATTCTTAAAAGATTCTAACAAAGGAAAGCTCAAGGTTACGAAAAGAGATGGAACAGTGGTGGTATACAATGGTACTAACGGAGACGATATGGTAGGCTTCTACAATGTTGAGAATGCTTCGGATCGTCAGGCGTTTACCGACCGTGTTTATCTTTCACCTGTTGGACAGGGACAAATTGATGCTTATGCAGAAAAAGGATTCACGTTGTCTCAGAACCCTGGATGGACAAATTAACAATAAATATAGATCTTAATAGTATGTAAAAAGGCGGGGGGTAGTCACTCCAGAAGAGGCTACCCCCTTTTTATAACTTTCCACAAAGTTGTTGAATCATGAATAGAATAATAGTAACCATTGTTTTTTGTATAGGATGGATGGTCTGCTGTGCACAGACAAAGCCTGTAGCAGTCGGTGCAGAAGCTACCAATGAGTATTTCCCTTTGTTAAAGGGCAAGCGTATCGCTGTTTTATCCAATCATACAGGCATGGTCGGAAATGAACATCTGGTGGATTTGTTGAAACGTAAAGATTTTAATGTAGTTTGTATTTTTTCTCCTGAACATGGCTTCAGAGGGAATGCAGATGCCGGCGAACATGTGTCAAGTTCGATGGATGAGAAAACCGGGATTCCCATTCTTTCCCTTTATGACGGAGATACCGGAAAACCATCTGTAAAATCAATGTCTCTGTTTGATGTATTGGTATTTGACCTGCAGGATGTTGGCTTACGATTTTATACCTATTATGCCACCATGGTACGTATGATGGATGCCTGTGCAGAGTCGCAGAAAAAAATGATAATTCTTGACCGGCCTAATCCGAACGGACACTATGTAGATGGTCCGATTCTGGATATGAAGTATAAGTCGGGTGTGGGCTGGCTGCCTATTCCGGTTGTTCATGGAATGACGTTAGGAGAACTGGCAATGATGGTGAATGGCGAAAAATGGCTTCCGGAAGGACGTATTTGCGACATATCCGTAATCAAGTGTAAAAATTATACCCACCAGACCATGTATCAGCTACCCATTCCTCCTTCACCCAATCTACCCACTATGAAGGCGGTTTACATGTATCCTTCCACCTGCTATTTTGAAGCTACACCGGTAAGTCTGGGCAGAGGAACCGACAAACCGTTTTTGGTATACGGACACCCCAATATGCTTTCCTATTCTTTTAGTTTTACTCCCCGAAGCATTCCCGGAGCAAAGAATCCTCCGCAGCTCAACAAAATTTGTTATGGAGTTGATTTAAGTAACCTTTCCGAATCTTATATATGGAAAAAAGGCGTAGATTTGACCTACCTGATTGATGCTTATACCAATTTAAATATGGGAGATCATTTTTTTAGTTCTTTCTTTGAGAAGCTTATAGGTGTAAGTTACGTCAGAAAGATGATAAAAGAAGGATGTTCTGCTGATGAAATTAAGAAAAAGTGGTCGGATGATGTAGAAAAATTCAAAAAGCAGCGAGCTCCCTATCTTTTGTATCAAGAGTAATCGGACTAATTAAATTCTAATATCATTTAAATCTAACACAATGACTCCATTTCTTGTATTGGCTACGATTGCTGTCTATTTTATTGTATTATTTGCAATCTCATGGCTGGCCGGCAGACATGCCGATAACCAAGGTTTCTTTATTGGAAACAGAAAATCTTCGTGGTATGTTGTTGCCTTTGCAATGATCGGTTCCAGTATTTCGGGAGTGACTTTTATTTCGGTACCCGGCTGGGTGGCGGTAAATAACTTTTCTTACTTACAAATGGTGCTCGGCTTTATTGCCGGAACCTTGTTGATTGCTTATGCTTTAATTCCTTTGTTTTATAAACTCAAGGTGGTTTCTATCTATGAATACCTTGAAAACCGCTTTGGCATCTCCAC
>NZ_JBFWMI010000094.1:0-12012 GCF_050251695.1 Macellibacteroides sp. | reverse complement strand
ATCTATTCTCTTATGAGATTGAAGAGCTTATCTGTTATCATGGAGGCTTAATTAAGAGTAATTGGAAAGATTTACTATCATGACGCCACCTCGTATCGAACAATCCACCAAAGAGGAGCGTCTGGCATTTGTGTTAAACCAATGGAAGTGCTTGTCTAATTGTGAGATATGCGGTAAATGCAGTATGTTGAGAGGCCGTAATGAAGAGATGCTTTATGCAGATTATATCGATGGCAAGAGATCCTATATGGATATAATCCCGGATCCCCTATAAAGCTCCAATCCGTCATTACAAGGATTCAGATACACATATTCCTGTATTCTAATTTCTCTCAAGCGATTATTAAAAAGATTAGTCGGTACATTTTTGTGAAAAAGTATATACTTTGTGGATCATTTAATATGAGTTTTAAAGTTGAAAGTCCTCAACATTTTTCAGGACGGGTCATAAACTTAAATAATAGCGAAAACATCTGTCATCCATCATTTTTAGAGCTTAACAGACAGTTTATCAGTGTGTTGTAAAATGACAGATGCCTAAATCATCTGTCATTTTATCTTTCATCTATCATGCCGCGAAAATCGACTCTTTAAACGAATTAAAACTATTACTGTGCTGATATACAATTGAATACAATGGTAAAGGATGAGCGTTTAAGACCAATCATTTCCTTGTTAGGATGGTGCAAATTACATTTACTATAACAGTATTAACCCCCAACACAAAAGGAAAGTAATCCAAATACAGCGAAGACGTATCATTTTGACTTATAATATCTAATCGTTGGACCATGGTTCAACGATATCTCAACCATGGTCCAACAATAAGTAGACCATGGTCCAACGAAAGATTGACCCAGGTCCAACGATTAGTTATTCGTATTGTTCGTAATTAATCTTCGTTTATATAATGGTTAAAGGTAACCATGAAAGAGTTTGTTTATAAGAAGAATGAGATTGACTTTGATATATTAATGAATAAAACAATGAAAGTCTTCTTTTGTGTTTGAAAATGACACTATATGTTATTATTTTGATATTACAATATTTTAACGAATTATTTAATAAATAATCAATATTGTTTGTATCTTTGGGAAAGTTCAGCGATAATCTCTATTATATCAGATGATTATTACTAACTCTCTTTACCACGTGAATACTGTTTAATACTATATAACCATGCGATTTAAACTCCACATAGAAGTAATACCGTCACTTTATGGAAAAAAACTTCCCATCAACTATCAGTATGAATTATCAGCCTGGATATACAAGGTGATAGCATTGGGAGACGAATCCTATGCCCGTTGGTTACATGAAAACGGATTCAGCCATAAACACAAGAAGATGAAAATGTTCACCTTCTCCAATTTATATATCCCTGATGCGAAAAGAGAAGAAGACCGGCTTTGTATCTTTTCGGATTTGATAAGTCTGAACTTGTCGTTTCTCCCCGAAAAATCTACCGAAGAATTTATTAAGGGAATCTTTTCCGAACAACAATTCAGTTTGGGCGATCATAAAAGTAAAGTTGCATTTCGTGTTCGGCAAGTAGAATTAGTACCCTCACCCGATGCATTGGCAACCATAGAATTCAAGACGCTTTCACCCGTTGTAATCTGTTTAAAAGAAGCCGAAGGGAAGATAAAATACCTATCTCCAGATCATCCGAACTACGGTCAACTTCTCATTAATAATCTAACGGAGAAATACCAGCTATTTTACGAAACCCCCTTTCAAGGCAATAAAACCTTCTATTTTGAACTGCACACCCCGGCACGCTCCCGTTTGGTAACTATTAAGGCCAACACCCAACAGCAAACAAAAGTAAGAGGGTTTCATTACTCATTCCTCTTAAAAGCAGACCCGGCACTAATCAAAGTTGCCTATGAAGCCGGATTGGGAGAAAAGGGAAGTCTGGGATTTGGGATGATAGAAAGTAAAGTAAGATAAAAGGATCCTGAATGAATTGGGATTAGTTAATACATTATGTAATGGACCAACCTAAGATTGAGCGTATGTTGAGGCTTCTGAAATTGTTAACAGCCAACAACAGATATACAATATCCGATTTAGCAAATCGGTTACAAACTTCTGATCGTACTATTTATCGCTATATTGATAGTTTTCGCGAAGCAGGGTTTGTAATAAAGAAACAAGGAGATATAACGAGAATAGATAAATCATCTCCATATTTCAAGGATATAAGCCAATTAGTTCACTTTACCGAAGAGGAGGCTTACATTTTAAAAAGTGCCATTGAAAATATTGATGAGAATAACCTTCTAAAGCAAAACCTGAAAAGAAAACTGTACTCGGTTTACAATTATAAAATATTAGCGGAGACAGTAGTAAAAGGGAAGAATGCTGAAAATGTAAATCATCTGATAGATGCAATGGAAAATGAACAACAAGTTGTTTTGGAAAACTATAGTTCGGCGAATAGTAAAAATGTTCGCAACAGGATTGTTGAACCTTTTGGATTTACTACGAATTACATTCAAATATGGGCGTATGAACCTTCAAGTTCTGAAAACAAACTTTTTAAATTGTCAAGAATTGAAAATGTAAAAATCTCCAATACTGTTTGGCAAAATAAGGATAAGCACAGGAAAGGACACATGGATCTGTTTCGTATAAGCAGCTTCAAGCAATACCCTGTAAAACTCAAAATGGGATTACGTGCCGCAACTTTATTAATTGAAGAATACCCACTCTCAGAACGAGAATTGATAAGAATAACCGACAACGAATGGATATTACAAACAAATGTATGTAGTTTTGAAGGTGTAGGTCGCTTTGTAACAGGTCTTTTAGAGGATATTCAAATTATTGATTCTCCTGAATTCGAGTGTTTTATAAGAAACAAATTGAAAAAGTATAATATTTAATCTAGTGTGTCACAAGTTGACAAAATGGTTTAATTTCTTTGTGCTGTAATATTTACAAATCATTAATAAAATGAGGATTCATATTAAAACAACAAAAAACAACGTGTTAGTCCCTTTCAATTATCAACACAAACTAGTTGGTGTTTTGCATAAATGGCTTGGAATAAATAATCTGCATGGAACTATGGCAATGTATTCGTTTTCTTGGCTAATGAATGCAACTCCAAATGAAAATGGTTTGGAGTATCCAAATGGGGCGACTTTTTTCATAAGTTTCCATTCTGAGGAATATTGTAAAAAAGTAATACGATCTATTCTTAATGATCCAGAAATGTGTTATGGATTAAAAGTTGTGGATGTAGCAATTGAAGATGATCCAGACTTATCTGATAAAACAGTATTTAATTGTGCAAGCCCTGTCTTTATAAGACGATTCAATGATGAAGGAGATCAACATTATACGTACATAAATGAAATTTCAGGAGAGTTCTTAAAAGAGACACTCCATAATAAAATGGAAAAAGCCGGATTAGCTCCAGACGAAACTTTAAGTATTAGGTTCGACATAAATGCGGTGAATAAAAAAATAAAGCTAATTGATTATAAAGGAATTAAAAATAGAGTTTGTCAATGTCCAATAATTATTGAAGCTAAACCTGAAACTAAATTATTTGCATGGAATGTTGGTTTGGGGAATTCAACAGGAATTGGTTTTGGAGCAATATATTAAAATTCAATAAATATGTTTTACGTAGTCAAATATACAGGGCCTTTTGGTTTTATAAAACCTTGGACAGCAGTTCGCGATGGAGAAACATTTAGTCAGCAATTCTTGACTCCGTCAATAATCGAGGGTATTGAAAAAAAGATATTTTCTGAGCTATTAAATCAAAAAGGTATAAGTAGGATAGTTCGTCATAAATTAAGTTATTCAGCAATAAATTCTCAACAGGAACAAACACAAACTCGAGGATGGGAATTTAAACGAACTGAAAAACGAATGATTAGACCATTATCAATACTCAACAGAGGTATTATGATTAACCCTGTTTTACATCTTGCATTTAAAAATAAAGAAAATGCGTTGAAAGCTTACGAAGAGCATATTTGCCTTTGTAGAAATGAAGACGTGGTGTTGCCTATCGAATTTATGGAACTTTCAGAAAGCGAATTTGATAAAATTGATGGTTTTGAATTACGATTTGGCGAATCGGATCAATCATTTATGGTTGGATTTAATCGCTTTAATGAGAATAAACCGATGTACGGCTGGATTGAAATAAGTGGTAAACCTGTTTTAAGCAAATGAAACATTTCGACGATATATTAGCTAAACATGAGAATGCAGGAGCATTACCATTAACAAAACACTTGCAAGATGTTGCAAATGCAGCTGAAATTATTGCTAGAAATTTGGGAATGGATGAAAGCATTGCCCGAAGAGGCGCAATTCTTCATGATATTGGCAAAGTAAGTCCATTATTTCAACAAACTCTAAAAAAAGATTTTATACGACCTCCAGGTTTTATTTTTCGACACGAAATTGCTTCATTGTTTTTTTTATCACTACTAAATGAAACTGAAAAACCATTTATTATTGATATGATTGCGGCGCACCATAAATCTATCTGCAATGATATTGGAGGCAAGGGACTACTTGACTTGGATGATAACGTAAGAAGCTTTGAAATCCATTCAAAAGATTTTGAACAATGGAGCACAGACGCTTTAGAAATTTTACAAATGTTTGGCTTTGCTATTCACACCATATCGAGGGAGGAAGCACGATTTAATTATGAATATGCTATATCACATTGTGAAAAAATACGCTTAAACTATTCAAAATGGAAAGGCTTAATGATGGCAGCAGACCATTACGCCTCTGCACTTGATATAAGAGCAGAGTATTCCCTTAATAAATTGTTTATAAATCCTGATTTATCTTTTTATAATCGTCAAAATAATTTATATCCGTTGTCGTATATAAGCTCTGAAAATAAAAGGAAACACACTCTTGTTACAGCTCCTACCGGGGCAGGGAAAACAGATTTTCTTTTACGTAGATGTAATAAAAGGGTGTTTTATACGCTACCTTTTCAAGCCTCCATCAATGCAATGTATGATCGAATAAAAGATGATTTAAAAAATACCGATAGTCAAGTATACCTTCTTCATGCAGCTTCTGCACTAAAATTAAAAGATGGTAAATTAGAAGAAAAAATATTGCAACGTCATATTGGAGCTTCTGTGAAAGTTCTAACACCTCATCAAATGGCCTCAATTGCATTTGGCATTAAGGGATATGAAGCTACAGCAATTGATTTAATGGGATGCGATGTTATTCTGGATGAAATTCATACATATTCTGATACAATACAGGCAATTGTGCTGAAGATTGTTGAAATATTAGTAGCCTTAGATTGTAGGGTACATGTTGGGACGGCAACAATGCCAACAGTTTTATACAATAAGATTTTGGAATTATTGGGTGGTATAGAAAATGTCTATGAAGTAAAACTACCAAATACAATATTGGAAACATTCAATCGCCACATAGTTTATAAGTGTGAAACTTTCAAAGAAGTCACGCCTATAATTGAAGATGCAATCAATCAAAGAAAAAAACTTCTGATTGTCTGTAATCAAGTGAAACGGTCACAAGAAATCTATGTAAAGTTGCGAGAGCTATATCCCGATATTCCGATTATGTTAATTCATAGTAGATTTAAAAGAGTCAGACGCCAAGAACTCGAAAATCAGTTAAAAAAAGTCTACAATAACACTAACGATGCTTGTATTGTTGTTTCAACGCAAGTTGTTGAGGTGAGCCTGGATATTAGCTTCGATATAATGATAACAGAGTGTGCTCCAATCGACGCTTTAATTCAGCGTTTTGGGCGTATAAACAGAAAACGAACTGCCGATACTATTGGTAAATTTAAACCTATATATGTTATTGAACCACCACATGATCAAAGTGATGCGTTGCCATATGATTTAAATGTATTAAATCGCAGCTACCAAGCTTTTAGTAGTGGAGAACTCTGGGATGAAACTCATATTCAAGCTATGATTGATAAAGTATATCCAGACATCAGCTTTATAAACATCGATTTAACCTCTGTTTTTAAAGACGGAAAATGGCAAATAAAAGAGCTTTGCCACTATCCTAAATCCGCATTATTGGAAACATTAGAAATTGACTCTGCTGTCTGTATTACTGAAAGTGATAAAAACAAGTATAAAGCAGAGAATTATGTAAATCGCTCTGAAATGGAAATTCCAGTAGGTTATCGCTCTATTGCATTTAGAGAACTTGAAAAGCTAAACGAGGGCGCTTATCCATTTATTATTCCAGATAAAGCGTATTCTGAAGAAGTAGGACTATTGATTGAGTATGCTAAACCAATCTATTACAAAACTTTTGAAATAATTTAAAGACATCTATTATGATTACATCTGTTATCGGTAAAATGTTTTTGGAAGCTTACAACAAGAAGTTTAATACGCAGTATGATGCCAAGACTTTCTTTGTTGAAGAGTATTATCCGTTATTTTTTGACCATAATAAATACATGATGACCGCGGGTAATTCTCCTTTAGAGAATCCGAAACTGAGTTGGGAGAAAATGATTCGAGGTCAAATACCTTTTGAATCTTCTGAAAAAAGGAAAGATCGTTTTGATAAATTAATAAATAAAATTGAAGTAACCGAACCTGATGCAAGTATTGCAATTGGATACCCTTCTTTAGACGTATTGGCAACAACCTCATCGCAAGTATCAAATATAAATTTTAACACACCCAAAGAAGATATATATTTCTCGTGGATAGGGAGTGGTTTGGGGGTAGGTGTTCAAGGAGGAATGTCAATATTATTTAACAATACACAAGTATTACTCGACATTTTTGAAGGATGGAAACTTTATAGGGAGTTGCTTAATAAAACACCGAACTTACGAGGCAATCAAATTAATACTTGGAATGGACAATGGATTGCGCATCGTTATGGAAGAAACTTTATTTCACAAACACCTATGGTTGGATTTAATCCATTTTCAACTAAAGATGGCTTAATAAGTGTAGATACACAATCGTGGACTAAAATTTTAATTGGAATATCAAGGAAATTCCAATATCCACAAATGATGGGTTACGTTTACAATTATGGGCAAACAAATACGACTGTAGGATTTATTCCTTTTGTTTTGACACAGATTCGCAAAGCAATTGAACTTTACGAAAAATTCTTTGGAATGAATGATGGAGAAAGAGCTGAAGCGCTTTATGGCACAGCGTTTGGGTTTATAAAAGCGTGCCAATCAGGTGTAATTGGAATAAAAGCGATGGAACCTAAAGGTATCAAAGATTATATTGATAAAGCAAAAATGCCTAAGTACAAAGAAAAAGAAGATGAAGATCAGGTAATTAATTTTAATATTTACATAATTTGGATATTGGCTATGCTAAACAATGAAGATTTATGGGAAAAATCCCAAGAGTTTGCGCAAGAGTTATTTACATATACTCAAGGTGCACAGCAAGCAAAAAAAGACAGAGCTAATCAGATTAATTCCGTCTTAGCTTCAACAAAGAAACAAGCATTTATCGAAAATCTTGTTGAAATAATATCAAAAGTAGAGAACGGTAATAAAATTACGGAAATTGCGAGCATCGTTAATACAATGCCTTCAGACAATGTCCCCTACTTTTTAACACTCATCAGATTCCACTTTGCGGCAATTAGTAAATAACAATTAATAATTATATTATGAAACCTTACATTTATTTGAGAGCGTTAAAACACGCAGAACATACTGTTTTTTGTGTTAGTGATGGACAAAAGACATATTATGATCAACAATTTAATAGATCTGTTGCCTATTCAAGCGGTCAACAAGTAAAACGTTCTATTTTGCAGAGTCTTACTGATAACTTAAATGTCCAGATGGCTCCAATTACATTTAACTATAATATTTCTATGCAAAAGCAAACTGCACAATTAGAGAATAAAGAGCCATGGTCTCCTTGTGATCCTAATTATGTTGACCAACTTTTAGGCGGGTGGATGCGTGCAGGAGACGGTGTTACCAAAAAAAGAAGAAGCCCATTGTCTATTTCAGCTATGCGTCCTATTCACCCACTACTAGCTGGAGTCGATAAAGAGAATCTAACTTTTGATAGAAGCGATCGTCCAGATAATCACCCTGTAAACGTTAGAATGGCTGGAAGTGACAAACTTCTTTCGGAAGAGGAAATAGAAGCATTTCTTACTGAGCATAACAGAACATTACCACGAAGAAACTGGATCCCAGACAATGTAAGAACATCCGGATTATTTGTCTATGACATAGCTATTGATTTGCGTACTTTATTTTCAGTTTCCACTAATCAACATGAACCAGAAATTTCGAGAGAAATGATTGAGTCATTAAAATCGAAAGGGTGGATAGAAAGTGAAAATGTATTTGGAAAATGTCTTGTATTACCCAAAGAAGAAAGAGAAAAGGTTATCCCGGCATTAGCAAACGCTTTGATAAATTGGAGAATAACATCCAATCAAGCCCGCACATTTAGTTTAATGGAAACTTTAGCAGTAGCAATTAGTGATAATGCAAATGTATTGGCAGCAGCTATTAGAGCGAAACTAATTGATGATGGTGAAAAACCAAAAGCGAAGCCAATCGTAGACGAAACAGCAGGTGCAGATTTATTTGTTACATTACCATGTTCAAATTATATAGTGACGGAAATTGAATCAGCGAATGCTCTGCAACATGCAGAACAGAAATTGATTAATTTAATGATGGCTTTTGATTACGAAAATCAAGAATAAATTATGTTTAAAAAATCTGGCAGGATAAAGTCCTGCCAGATTTTTTAAACATCTATCCAATCTAATATGCAAATAATTGCCACACATATCAATTACTATTTTATTTGTAAACGCAAGCTCTGGTTGTTTGCAAATGGTATTAATATGGAGCATTCTTCGGATTTAGTTTATGAGGGAAAATTGCTTCATGAAACGTCTTATCCACAACGTCCCGAACGTTACGAAGAGTTGGAGATTGATGGTGTTAAGATTGATTTTTATGATGCTCGGAATAGGGTAATTCACGAAATTAAAAAATCAGACAAGATTGAGGTTGCTCATCAATGGCAGGTAAAGTACTATATTTATATTCTGCAAAGGAATGGAGTTACCGGTGTTTCCGGTTTATTGGAATACCCAATGTTGCGACAAACTGAAAAAATAGAGCTTACAGAGCAGGATGTTAATCTTATTGAGGAGTTTGTAAAAGATATTGACAAGATTGTCTCAGACGATCGATGCCCTTCAATAATAAATAATAAGATTTGCAAACAATGTAGCTATTATGAATTCTGTTATGTAGGAGAGAACGAATTATGAAAAAGACCTATTATCTATTTAATCCGGGAATTTTGCAACGAAAAGACAATACGTTAAAATTTATTCCGCTTGAAGAAAGGGAGAATGGTATAGGGGAACGTGAAGGTCTGCCCCGCTATATCCCAGTAGAAACTGTGAGTGATTTATATGTATTTGGTTCACTCAATGCAAATAGCGCCTTGTATAATTTCCTTGGACAGAACGATATCGCTGTTCATTTTTTTGATTACTATGAAAATTATACGGGTTCGTTTATGCCTAAAGATTTTCTATTATCAGGAAGAATGTTGTTGGCTCAAACGAGCCACTATCAAGATAAAAAGAAGCGTATACACATTGCAAGAAAGTTTATTGAGGGAGCTGCTTATAACATGGTAAAGAATTTGCAGTATTATAATCGTAGGGGAAAAGATATGGATCCATTAATTGAACCAGTCAAAAGGTATATGGAAGGTATTCCTCAATCTATGGCTGTGGATGAGTTAATGGGAATTGAAGGTAATATCCGACAGACATATTATGATGCATTCAATCTCATCCTTAATGATTTTGAGATGGGAAATCGCACGAAGCAACCACCTCAAAACGAAGTAAATGCATTGATTTCTTTTGGTAATATGATGTGCTATTCACAGTGTTTGCGGGCAATTCATCAAACACAACTCAATCCAACGATAAGTTATTTACATACGCCAGGAGAGCGCCGGTATTCCTTGGCCTTGGACATGGCCGAAATTTTCAAACCGATAATCGTTGACCGGGTTATTTTCAAGGTGCTCAATAAGAAAGAAATTCAAGAGAAGCATTTTGACCATCATTTGAACAAGTGTGTCTTGAATGATTCCGGTAAAAAGATTTTTGTAAAATGCATGGAGGAACGTTATAATGAAACAATCCAACACCGCTCTTTAAAACGTAACGTTAGTTATAAGCATCTTATTCGTTTGGAATGCTATAAACTAGCAAAGCATCTATTAAATATGGAGGAGTATAAACCATTTAAAATGTACTGGTGATGTATGTAATATTAGTCTACGATGTTGGCGAAAAGCGGGTTGGAAAGATGCTTAGGTTGGTTCGGAAATACCTAAGCTGGATTCAAAACTCTGTATTTGAAGGAGAAATTACCGACGTAAAATTAAAAGAACTCAAATTTCAAGCAAAAGAAATTATGGATCTTGATACAGATAGTTTGATTATATTTGCTAGCAGGAATGAGAAATGGCTTGAAAAAGAGATTGTTGGAAACGAACGTTCTTCGGTAGATACATTTTTATAATTTCTACCTTAATAGCCTGTACTTAAGCCTGTATCAGAGCAATTCAGTACTATAAAATATAACATTAAAATGTCGGTCTCTCATTTTCTCCAATAAAATTGGTAAATTCATATAAATATAGTTCTTTGACGTGCTGATAATCAAATAAATACAATGGTTGTCGATGTACTGGTAAAAACATATAATCAGACATCGACAACTTTTTTAATAAAATTATTACTATATTCGCCTCATCAAATAGCTGATTATCAACAATATTTTTTTGTCAGATAAACGGCTTATAATCGTACAATGCTTGAATTGAAATTTTTCCTTCGGTTGACGGTTCAATGCTTTTTCCGCGACTTATAATCGTACAATGCTTGAATTGAAATGATCAAAGGGTACATCAAAGAGTTCAATTTCTATGACTTATAATCGTACAATGCTTGAATTGAAATTGTTGTGTAGTATGTGTAAAACTTCATTACAAAGACTTATAATCGTACAATGCTTGAATTGAAATATGTTTTGCTTTCTGGCGAATAGCGAACATCGCCTACTTATAATCGTACAATGCTTGAATTGAAATTCCTTTAACCTCTTTCCGTTAATTTCGGAAGCTCTGCTTATAATCGTACAATGCTTGAATTGAAATACAGTACCACTACTTCCACCACTTCCGCCCCAATCACTTATAATCGTACAATGCTTGAATTGAAATTCTGTTAATGCTGATAAAAATCTTACAGGCTTATACTCTTATAATCGTACAATGCTTGAATTGAAATCCGCTAATAAGGCTGCATTATTTAAAGCCGGTTCTCTCTTATAATCGTACAATGCTTGAATTGAAATTAGTTCATCATTTTGTGTAACTCCGAAAGGTTTTAAGGCTTATAATCGTACAATGCTTGAATTGAAATTTTTTTCAATTGATTCTTGCATGAAGGCAACTGAGACTTATAATCGTACAATGCTTGAATTGAAATCATAGTCTTTAATATCTAATTTTTTACCTTCTGACTTATAATCGTACAATGCTTGAATTGAAATGTAATAGCACCTAATCCGCCTGCTGCTGCTGCTAACTTATAATCGTACAATGCTTGAATTGAAATTCAAAAACTTGGCGTACCGCTCTGCGCACTCCTTCTTATAATCGTACAATGCTTGAATTGAAATCAGAGTGAATCTGCGGGCTTTTTATATGCATAGTCCTTATAATCGTACAATGCTTGAATTGAAATAAGTTAATAACTTCGCTTACCCCGAATGCAATACCCTTATAATCGTACAATGCTTGAATTGAAATTCTCATTATACTTCATTTGCCTATACTTGTTAACATTCTTATAATCGTACAATGCTTGAATTGAAATTCAAAAAGTACTCTATCCGTTCAAAATCAGTCTTTCTTATAATCGTACAATGCTTGAATTGAAATT
>NZ_JBFWMI010000093.1:0-12177 GCF_050251695.1 Macellibacteroides sp. | reverse complement strand
TGTTGCATCAGCTGCAACGTATGGAACAGCAGGTAATCGATCTGGAGGGACTGGCGCATCATAAAGGATCGGCTTTCGGATCATTGGGAGAAACCGCACAACCAAGCACCGAACAATTTACCAATCATCTGCACGCTTTGATGCGTACCTTCAATCCGGCAAGACCGATCTGGTGCGAAGGCGAAAGTGCCAGCATCGGCAAGGTTGTTATCCCTTCCGCCTTTTATGCCTTGATGCTGTCGGCTCCGTTTCTGAACCTCGAGATACCTTATCAGGAACGCATAAGACATATACTGAATGACTACGGAACCTTTCAGCCCGACGAGCTGATTCTCTCCTTCCGTAAAATAGAAGAACGTTTGGGGGGCGAGGCTACCCGTAAAGCCATCGAGTGCGTAGAACAGAATAACCTGGAAAGTGCCGTTCGCATAGCGCTGAACTATTACGACAAAGGATACCGGCGTTCGTCGGGAAAGCAATGGCCCAATCAGATTCCGTGCCTGTGGGAAGACTCGGATCCCGCCGTTATAGCCCGTAAATTACTCGCTTTGTACGAAAACGGATGCAACGTAGGCATTGAACAGGTACAACAATTAGCGAAAATCAGATAAATTGAAGAAACAACAAAGAATATGAAACAGATAGATACCAGAGGACAACTTTGTCCCGCTCCCCTCATCCTGGCCAAAAAAGGCATCGAAGAGGCAACCGCCGGCGAAATGATCGAAATTCTTACCGATAATGATACGGCTTTGTGCAACCTCCGGAATTACCTTGCCGAACTGAAACTTACACCTCAGCTCAGAAGCGAAGGAGAGGTGCATACCCTTACCCTGGTCAAATCCGGTCAGCTTCCCGATACCTCCGGAGCCGAGCGCTTTTGTACCACACCCGGCAACGATTACATCGTCGTAATCAAATCGGATGTCATGGGCCAGGGCGATTCCCAACTGGGACAAATCCTCCTGCGGGCTTTTGTAAACTCGCTTAAAGAGGCGGTATTGCTGCCCAAAGCCATTCTCCTGTATAACAGCGGTATTAAAATAGCCCTTACCGGAACCGATACAGCAGCATCGTTGCAGGAGCTGGAAGAAAAAGGCGTAGCCATCATTGCCTGCGGAACGTGCGTGGACTATTACGAAGTTAAAAATCAGTTGGCTGTGGGCATGATAAGCAACATGTTTACACTTACACGCTATATGTCTGAAGCCGGTCACATTGTTTATCCCTGATCTTATGAACTGTTATTTTGATAATGCGTCCACCTCTTTCCCCAAGCCGCCGGAAGTAGCATCACGTATAAGCCGCTACCTAACCGACGAAGGGGGTACTTACGGACGGGCAGCCTACCAACGGGTTCACGAAGCAACCCGGCAGGTAGAACAATGCCGCGATGCCTTGTCGGCTTTACTCGGTGTGGCTGATCCCGAAAAGATAGTTTTTGCAAGCAATGCCACCAGTGCACTCAACTCCCTGTTGCTGGGAGTATCCTCGCGACCAACTGTTATATGGGTATCTCCCATGGAACACAATGCCGTGATGCGTCCTTTATGGCATCTGCACCGCACACTGGGAATCCGCATGGAGGTGCTGCCGGCAATGGAAGACGGCTCCATCGACACGGATGCGCTTGGTAAACTGCCGGCGGGAGAAGACAGCCTCTTTGTAATAAACCACCTCAGTAATGTGAACGGGGTAATACAGCCTATGGCCGAAATAAGCAGACTGGCTACCTCCAGGGGATGGAAGATCATACTGGATGCAGCACAGTCGCTGGGCGAAATACCGGTAGAAGCGGTAAACTGGAACATTGATTGTGTTGCTTTTACAGGTCATAAGGCGCTGATGGGACCTACCGGCACCGGGGGATTCTATTGCAAATCACCCCAGGAACTCGCCCTCACGCACTTTGGCGGAACAGGCAGCTTGTCCGATTCCTACGAGATGCCCGCCGAGATGCCGGACCGCTTTCAGGCCGGAACACCCAACGTGGCTGGAATAGTGGGACTGCTTTCTGCCCTTGAGAACAGACCTGCAGCCAGTCACACTCCATCGGATGTGCTGGCATGTATGCGTGAGTTGTCCAAACTTCCGGGAATAAAGATTTACGGAGCTAAACAATCCGACCAACAAGGCGAACTGTTTTCCTTTACTCATCAAAGTCAGCCGCCCGCAACCATTTCTCAAAAGCTGTTCGAACGGCACGGAATCGAAACCCGGTCGGGATTGCATTGCGCACCGCTTGCGCACCGTACCTTGGGAACCTTTCCGTCGGGTACCGTACGTATCGCCCTGTCGCCCTATCATACGGTAGCCGATTTAGAAAACCTGATTAAAGCAATAGCCGATGTCGCAACCAACTAAGACAGCTGTTTTTAAGACAGCCCGAATGGTAATCAAGGCCGACAATGCCTGCAGGCAGTCCGGATTAGCCATAAAGGTTATACCGGTACCTCCCTCGGTGTCGTCGGATTGCGGCATGTGCCTCGAAATTGCAGCTGCCGATGTAGAGCCGTTCAAGGCTCTGATGGCATCCTTAAACATTGAAATGAAGATCTATGACAACAACCTCATTTGACTTATTAAGTACCTCCGCCTACGGAGGTTGTTCGGCAAAACTTTCGCCTACAGCACTTTCCGAACTTTTATCGGACATCCCTCTGATAAAGGATGCCCGTATCATGGTGGATATAGAAACGCACGATGACGCCGGAGTGTACAAGCTAAACGACGATACCGCACTTATCGTAACCACCGATTTCTTTCCGCCGGTCTGCTCCGATGCCTACACCTTCGGTCAGATTGCGGCAGCTAACGCCCTGAGCGATGTATATGCCATGGGAGGTACCCCTTTGCTGGCACTCAATATCACCCTGTTTCCTTCCAAAGACATACCCCTCGGGGTGCTTGGCCGTATTTTGGAAGGCGGTCAGGACAAAATAAACGAATCCGGAGCCTTCACCATGGGAGGACACACCATAGACGACACCCCTCCAAAATACGGACTGGCTGTGGTAGGTACCGTTCATCCCGACAAACTGATAACTAACGCCGGACTTACACCCGGGCAGCTGCTTATCCTGACCAAACCTCTGGGAGTAGGGGTGCTGATGGCGGCACAACGTATGGGCATGGCGGACGAGGAGGCCTATAACGAAGCCATCCGGCAGATGAAACTCCTTAACAAAGCCGGGGCTTCCTGTATGCAGTTGGCCGGAGTGAAAGGAGCAACTGATGTTACGGGCTTCGGGTTGCTGGGACATGCCCTTAAGATGGCGGAAGCATCCCATGTAACTTTGCAATTGTCGCTGGCTTCGCTTCCTGCAATACCACAGGCACTGTCGCTGTTGCAGTCGGGCTGCATCCCCGGAGCCGCCTTCCGTAATGCCGACTTTGTAAAAGAGCATGTCTTTTATGCCCCCTCCTGTACGGTAGAACAAAAGATGCTGGCCTGCGATGCCCAAACCTCCGGCGGATTGCTGATTGGGGTGGATGCTCATAAAGCCGATTGGTTGTTGCAGGAGCTTCAGGCTACTTCGCTTCATCCCCAGGCAGCTATTATTGGAGAAGTGCTTCCCCGCCGCAACAAAGCCATCTATTGTCAGTGATGAATTGAACATAAGGCTTTTCCCATCTGTTTTTGAATTACTTGCCATTTCAGGTGGCGACAAAAACATATGGGAATAATTCTATTTGACGGTGTCTGCAACCTATGCAACGGAGCGGTGCAGTTTATTATCAAACGCGACCGTTACGGTAAATTCCGTTTCGCCTCTTTACAGTCGGATGCCGGCAGAGCTTTGCTTGAGCGGAACGGGGTTACGCATTGGGGAACAGACAGCATCGTGTATATACCACAACAGGGAGATGCGTTCCGCGAATCTTCGGCCGTACTTTATATACTGAAAGAGCTCGGACTGGGCTGGCAATTGCTCTTTCCTCTGATTCATATACCCGCCTTCCTGCGGGACGGAATCTACCGTTTTATTGCCCGAAACCGCTACAGATGGTTCGGGAAAAAAGAAAAATGCATGCTGCCATCGGATACCACCCGTTCACGCTTTATTGAGTGATGAAATTACAAAAGGTGACTTTTTCCGCTATTTAATGCCGTTATTATACATTTCCGTTCGGGATTGTGCATTATTTTATGTATATTTGTTGACAAACGTACATTTTGTATGTACATACATCCACAAAACAAATAACAAAAATAGCGTATGACGAAAAAGAATTTGACGACTTCAGACATTACCCGTTTAAAAAAAATGTATGCGAAACACCTCCCGTGGCTGGTAAGCCTGGCGGAAGAATCTGCAGCCTGTAATGATTTTAAAAACCGTTTACAGGCCGCACTGAACACACATCAGACCGATAATGCCGTAGTGCGTACAATTTCACGTCTTATCAGCTACGATGGATCGGTTATAAACGAACTTTCTACCGGACAAGCGATCCGGATAGAGACTCTTTCGCATCTCTGGCAGTTCCTTAGGGGAGAGGTTATCAGTGATACTCATACCGATCTGCTGCTTGATCTGTATCACCAGTTTGCAGCTCTTACCGAAAAACCGGAGGTTAAGAATGATATAGCCTGGATGAAAAGACAGATGAACCGATGGCAGACCGGCCTCGATAAAGAGGTGCTGGCCATCCGTGAAGCCAACCGCGAACGGATTATTAAGGAGCTTATCAAAAAAATTGACCGCCAGCATGGAGGAAGCTCCAAATACCAATTTGAAGAAAGTTTTAACTTCGAACAGAAGTATGCCAAAGTTTGCGAATGGTGGAAACTAAGTCACTTCCACTTGTCTATGGCTATCAAGTCACCAACGGAACTCAACACCTTTCTTGGTAACTCGTTGCCGGAGCATACCATGCGGTTGCTTACCGATGCCCGCAAAAAGAAGATGCCTTTTTTCGTAACACCCTATTACCTCTCGCTGTTGAATCCCACAGACGCAGGCTACGACGATGCCACCATTCGTACCTACATCCTCTATTCGCAGGAGTTGGTGGATACCTACGGAACAATAAAGGCCTGGGAGAAGGAGGATATCGTGGAGGCTGGCAAGCCTAATGCTGCCGGATGGATGCTTCCCGAAGGGCATAATATACACAGACGCTACCCCGAAGTGGCCATTCTGATACCCGACTCCATGGGAAGAGCCTGCGGAGGGCTATGTTCCGTTTGTCAGCGGATGTACGATTTCCAGAGCGAGCGGCTCAACTTTGATCTGGAAGCATTAAAACCAAAGGAGAGCTGGGACAAGAAACTACGCCGCCTTATGCATTATTTTGAAGAAGATTCGCAGTTGCAAGACATCCTGATCACCGGAGGAGACGCCCTGATGAGTCAGAATGCCACCCTGCGCAAAATATTGGATGCCGTATATAAAATGGCCTTACGGAAACGCAAAGCCAACGAAAGCCGGCCCGAAGGCGGGAAATATGCCCAACTGCAACGGGTACGTCTCGGTTCGCGTCTGCCAGCTTATCTGCCTATGCGTGTAAACGACGAACTGGTCGAGATTTTGCGCGAATTTAAAGAAAAAGCTTCTGTAGCAGGCGTAAGCCAGTTTATTATTCAAACCCATTTTCAGTCGCCGCTGGAGGTAACCCCCGAAGCCCGCGAGGCAATCAAAGCTATCCTGTCGGCGGGGTGGACCATCACGAACCAACTGGTATATACCGTTGCAGCTTCCCGTCGGGGTCATACAGCCAAGCTTCGCCAACTGCTCAACACCATGGGAGTGGTTTGCTACTATACCTTCTCCGTAAAAGGATTTCAGGAAAATTATGCCATGTTTACACCCAACTGCCGCTCGTTGCAGGAGAGTGAAGAGGAAAAGATATTCGGACGGATCCCGTCTGAGAAGATTGGCGAACTGAACAACCTGATAAAAGGAACGAAAGATCTGGGCAGGAACCTTAGTCATTTCCTGAAAGACAACCACCTGTTGTTTGCTGCTACGGACCGCAGTGTATTGAACCTTCCGGCTATCGGCAAGAGTATGACATTTGTTATGGCAGGCATTACGCCCGACGGCAAACGTATCCTGAAGTTCGAACACGATGCCACCCGCAGGCACAGTCCCATCATCGACCATATGGACCAGGTTTACATCGTAGAGAATAAGTCGGTTGCCGCCTACCTGAGGCAGTTGCAGTCCATGGGCGAAGATCCGGAAGCATACAAGAGCATCTGGTACTATACCGACGGCAAAACGGAGCCCCGATTCCCCCTGTTCGAATACCCGGAATTTTCCTATAAGGGTACCGACACAGTCACAAACCTGCAGTTGGAGTAAAGCAAATCCGGCAATTTTAGCTAAGTTTGCCGAAAATACATGAACTATGATTGTAAATGAACGCGAATCGAGGCACGAACATGTGCTGCAGGTAGGTCGTCAGATGATGACGGCTGCCCGCACGGCTCCCAAAGGGAAAGGTATTGATATAATAGAGGTAGGGATGGTAACCGATCAGGATATCGTACGCCTCTCGGAAGAGATGGTACGTTATTCGGATGAATCGGGTATGAAGTTTTTGCTTCGCGATGCAGAGAACCTTCAACAGGCCGAGGCGGTAATCATTATCGGAACCGCCCAGAAAGTACAGGGACTGAACTGTGCCCATTGCGGCTATGCCACCTGTGCCGAAAAGCCAGATGCCGTACCTTGTGCCATCAACACCATCGATGTGGGTATTGCCGTGGGATCTGCCTGTGCAACGGCGGCCGACTGCAGAGTGGATAGTCGTGTAATGTTTTCGGCCGGTATGGCGGCACAGCGGCTTGGCTATCTGGGCGATTGTACCTGTGTGATGGCTATTCCCATCAGCGCATCGTCCAAAAATCCATTCTTCGACCGCAAACCAAAAACACCGGTTCAATAAAACCGATTTATAGCAAAACAATCTGTCATCCATCATTTTTAGGGAGACTTCCCAGTGTGGATGCGGAGTTTGAAGATGACAGATGCAAGGTGACAGATCACCTGCATCTGTCATCTTTCATTATTTTTCGGCGGCTGCCGGTTGGGTTGCCCGTCTGTATTCCGTCTGATTGCCTCTGCCCAGCCTTATAAGTACCCCTTGCTCCACATACTCGTTCAGCTGTTGGATAGCCTTATTTTTTAATTGGCCGGTAAGTTTGGAATAGTCGGTTCGTTTGATGTACGGATTCTCATCCAGGTACTGCTCCAGCAGCTTCCTGCGATAAATCGCTCCGTAGGGCGTCGAATTGTTAAAGCCGGACTCAGATCTTTCCAGATCGAAGTTCAATTGCCTCGATAACCAGGCAGAGCCTTTAAAATTTAGTCCTGATACTGAAATGGACGGCGACCGGATCTCACTTTTTGTCATAACCTGACGTTTGGCCTTCAGCTTAGGCGATAAAGTTCCCAAAGTACCCCATTCCACATTATAACCTTCCGAAACGCGCAAAAGCATCTCCTGGGTATATTCCTCCAGCACACCCTGAATCTCTCCCCGGCTAAAACCTGTTCGCTGGGCAATGGCGTCCACTATCTTGTCGGCTTTGATCGTTCCCTTCGATACGGCACGGGGATGAAGTGGTTTTTGGTTTCCATCTTTTTCGGGATTGGGGTTTTCACGCATGTCATAATAGATACTCATAACTTTATACTTGTTTTATTACCGTTTTACTCCAACAATAAGGTCGTTTCACCGGCATGATTAGTTGTTAACCAAAGATATATTCTTCGTCTCTCAGCTGAGGGACATTGATCACTCATATGGAGGACATTGATCACGCAGCCGTGTGACCATTGTCCCCCAGTTGGAAGACGAAGAAGTTCTCACATGCAAATATACTAAACTATTAAGTAAAAACAGCTAATTTAAAAGTAATAATTATTTTGCTCCGGAGAGCTCTTTCGTGCGCATATTATTTGTAAAACCAGGCATACGGGTAGTACCTTCACGAAAACAATTAAAAATTAATACCATGAATATTAGTTATTTTAAAGAATCTACAGTGAAAAAAAGTATCCGCAACATTTCGTTTGCAGATGTAATGGAGTGTATGCAGGAAGAACCGGGCAGGGCAAAGGCCGGCCTGATTGCAAAACGACTCAAGGGTGCCAGTCTGCTTTGTACCTCGACATTTGTCCTGAAAGACGGATTGCGGGTGCCGACAAACTACAACGGCGTGGTGGTGCTGCAGGTTAGCAACCTAACCGGTCCGGCCGAGGCAAGTCTGGTTAAACAAACGGCAGCCGAGTTGCCCCAAACCCTGGCGGCCTATGCCGATACCTGCGGTACACGGGTTTATATACTGGTACTCTTTACACGGCCCGACGGTGCACTGCCCAGTACCAAAGAGGATGTGAAGTTGTTTCATGCCCATACACACCGCCGGGCTGTCAGGTTGTATCAGGGACAAATCCCTTTTGCCGTTGACACCGGCGGCGATACCCCCGAAGTAAGCTGCCCTTTTGTACACGATGCCACCCGTTACTATGCCCCCCAGGCAAAACCAGTGCTGCAAAGTCAGCCCACCGAAATGCCGGGCGAAGCCACCTGGCAGGAAGCTGTGCAGGCCGACAACGATCCGCTCAGGCGGCAGATGCCCGGATACAGCCGTACCGATCAACTCTCCCTATTATTCGAAACCTCGTTGAAGTCGGCCCTCACCCAATGCGGTCCACCGGACGATGCAAACCTTAAACCCCTGCTGGTTTTGTTGGCAACCAACTGTTTCGGATCCGGCATTCCTGAGGAAGAGGCGGTACAGTCGGCTTTGCTTCACCTGCAACTTAAATTGCGTGAAACCGAGGTGCGCACCACCTTTCGGAATGTGTACGGCAAGAACAACGGCTTTGGCGAGAAAATCTGCCTGGCTGCAGAGCAGCTGTTGGCGCTGCAGACCGACGAGTTTATGAAGCGGCGCTACGAACTTCGGTACAACACCCTGAAGGACGAAGTAGAGTGTCGCGAAAGAGGCCTGTACAGCTACGACTTTGTGAAGGTAAATCCCCGTCTGTTAAACAGCATCGCCCTGAACGGACAGGAGGAGGGCATCAAGATGTGGGACAGAGATGTGAACCGTTACATTTATTCTGACCGTGTGCCTCGCTTTTCTCCCATCGACCATTACCTGTATTCGTTGCCTGAATGGGACGGAAAAGACCGTATCCGCCCTCTGGCCGACACCATCCCCTGTAACAACCCCCACTGGCGCAACCTTTTCCACCGCTGGTTTCTGGGAATGGTGGCACAATGGCGGGGTATCAATAAGAAGCATGCCAACAGCACGGCTCCATTGCTTGTTGGAGCCCAGGGCACAGGTAAATCCACCTTTTGCCTGAACCTGCTCCCTCCGGAGCTACGTGCCTATTATGCCGAAGGGGTAGATGTGGGCAATAAGCGTAACACCGAAATGTACCTTTCGCGTTTCGCACTGATCAACATGGACGAATTCGATCAGGTAAAGGAGAGTCAGCAGGGCTTTCTGAAGCACGTCATGCAGAAACCCGTTGTAACCATCCGCAAGCCCCATCAGGCTTCGGTGGAATCGTTGCGCCGGTATGCTTCGTTTATTGCCACCAGTAACCACTACGATGTGCTTACCGACACCTCGGGTAGCCGTCGCTTCATCTGTGTCCGCCTTACAGGTCCCATCGATTACCGTGAGAAGATCAACCACGACCAGCTGTATGCCCAGGCCATGCATGAAATAAAGAGAGGCGAACGCTACTGGTTTGAGGGTCCGGAAGAGGCTATCTTGTCGGAGACCAACAAAGAATTTCAGGTACAGGTACCAGCAGAGCAACTGTTTCTGCAATTCTTCCGTGCCGCCGAATCCACAGAGAAAGGAGAGAAGCTCCTTGCCGTTGAAATACTGGGCCGCCTGCAGGAGAAAAAACTCTTTAATCTGTCGGCCACCAAAATCATCCATTTCGGCCGCATCCTGCACAAACACCAAATCCCCTCCAAAAGAACCCAAACCGGAACCATATACCATGTAGTAGAGAAATAAGCAATCCCCCAACCCGGTATTCAATTGAATGCCGGGCTAGGGGATAGTTATATGAACTTTAAGAAGATTATAGGGAGTTAATGAAAGCAGTTCTCTGACAAGGAGAGTGTTAAATTGTAATTTGGGACATGGAAAGTTATACAAACGTTATTATAAAGATGAATAGAAAATGCGCAGTCAGTAGTAGTTTTTTGAGAAATATTGTTTTGTTCAACACTTGAGACATGGATCGGTTTTGAAGTTATTATTATCAAACATTACAAGAATAATAAAATATTATCAAAATATGTCCTGTCTATTTCATAATAAACAGAACGAATGTTTTATTTTTGTACAAAGCAATATTTTATGATAGTATCTGATATTGTTGCAAATACTATTAATGAAGACTTATTGAAAAACATTACAAAATATGAATAAAATATTAGGTATATTTCTAATCATCATCATTTTTGGAGGCTGTTCATCAAGCTCTTCAACTGAAAAAAAACAGAATAAAAGAAATAATATAATTAATGTTCACAACAGAATAAAAGAGATAGTAATCGAAGATCTCCCCATTAATAATTATTCACTTCCATTAATTGTCGATAATTATTTATTCATCAATGATTACAAATCGGAAAATGAATGTATACATATTTTTGATAAAAACAATTTTAAGTATATTACAAGCACAGCACTTAAAGGACAAGGACCTGGAGAAATTGCGCGCATAGGACATATAGCAGAGGATAAAGTAAATCGTAAGTTTTACGTATCGGATCATGGTAAAAATAAAATTTTCAGTTATGATCTGGATAGCGTAATTACAGATCCGGAATACCTCCCCATAGAAAAAATGAAAATGAATGCAGGGCTATTTCCTAATGACTATATTTATATAAGTGATACATTATCTATTGGTGTAACTATACAACCTCTTGGTAATAGTGATTTCAATCCTGTTGTTGGAAAATTCAATATGAAAACTGGTGAAGTAAAGCATATGAGTTATACTATTCATCCAGAGGTTAAAAAGAAACGTATTTGTTTTGATATATCAATGGAACATGGTATCTATGTAGAGTGTTATGCTCCTCATGACTTAATGACAATATGTAGCCTCAATGGCGATCTAAAATACAATATATATGGGCCTAATTGGGATACAGAAACACATGGTATTTATCATTTTGGACCAGTGAAATTTTGCAATAATAGAATAGTAGTACTCTACTCGGGAGAAAAAATTTTAAATAAAGAAGGAAGATCTAATTTTCCCACCAAATTCTTAGTTTTTGACTTAGATGGTAATTATCTAAAAACTTTGGAAACAGGATATAAAATCGCTAGATTTTGTTATGACAGGGATAACAACCGGATTCTCTTGAGCATGGATGACGATATACAGTTTGGATATTTGGATATGAAAGAATTTCTTGATTAAAGAACGATGACTATCCTATTTGATATATATTCTGCAATCGGACACTTTAACGCAAGTTTTGTACTTAAAATGAATTGCTAAACCGGCAACATCGAATTGTCTATTGCGTAGAACCCGAGTATGAAAAGATTATAACTGATAGAAGGTTTGAAACAAAGCATATTTTTCATGAAGGAATTAAGTAGAAAAACTAATGGACCAGCATTGCTATTTGTTACAAAGCAAAAAGTCCGACTCTCACGAACCGAACTTCCTTATTTTAATTAAAACCTAAACTTGTGAGTGCCCGAAACTATGTTCGGGTTATAATTATGAAAAGATTAGGGCGTTTGTCTAATCACCAAATTAATTTATTATCTTATATAAAATATTTGGTTGATTGGTTGTAAACTGTTATTAATCAACATTTATTGTTGTGTTTCCGGCAACTGTTGCATTGCAAAGTGTTCCTGCAGGAATTTCTGCATTACCTCCTTTAATTAAGAAACCAAACAGACAAAGAAAAGTCAAAACAATTGATAAAGCTACTTGATTGTTTCCTTCATCGTTAAGGCTTGCTCCAGTCAAATAAACGTCAGTTCCATCAACAGCTGTTACGCTTCTGATTACAACTTCGATTTTGATAATATCACTTCAAATGTGCCACCTATATCACTCACAAATGTGCCAGGTGTATCACTCTTAAATGTGCCACCCGTATCACTCACAAATGTGCCGGAAAAATAACCACACAGCGCTGTAATCA
>NZ_JBFWMI010000092.1:0-12251 GCF_050251695.1 Macellibacteroides sp. | reverse complement strand
ATTTCTTTTCAATTACATGCATAGCAGTAATAAGCCGAAATCGCACATTGCGTTGAACTATTGCATTAATAAATCGAACCGCATTTGGTTTTGTCAGACTATTACTGTCTGCCCCTGGTCGATCTTATCTCTTTAAAATCGTGAGCGATTCCATCTTATCGGCGGTATAAACCTGCATGAAGTAAGGACCGGCAGGCAGATTGCCTATATTCAGGGTGCCATCGGTTACCTGTTGTTGCAGCACTTGTCTGCCTAAGGCATTGTAAAGTGTTACACGTTTCGGAGCACTGTCGCTAAACTGAATAAAACCGTTTGTAGGATTGGGATAGACCACCACAGGCTTCTCCATCGAGATAGGTTCGCTGTCCGTCAGCGTCTTTTTGCTGGTAAGCAATTTGAAGCTGCTTCCGGGAAGCGTTACATTCACCGGATTACTCAGGTTATCCACCACATACGACTCGCCGGTAAACAGATCGTACCAGGTACCCGTTTGTGTAAAGGGCAAAGTTACCGATGTGGCAGAAGTGGTATAGTTACCCGCCAGCACCACATTCAGATCCGGATGCTGCAAGGTAATAAACCGGCCGTTGCTCCAATAACTTTCGCTAACCCGAAGCGTTTCGGTGGACGGATTGGCAAATACCTGCGGGAACTCGTTGCGCAGACTAAGTAAAGTGGCATAGGTGTCGGCCAGCTTCGCCCGGTCCGGATTCTCCAGGTAATCCCATCTCACCGGTTTTTTACCTACGCGACCGTTGTAGTCGATGGAATAATCATAGCCCATTTCACCAAACTGCCAGATCATTTTCGGTCCGGGTATGGTAAACAGAAAAGCCGCATTCATACCGGCTCTCTCCATCTGAACCTGTGTGCTGTTCTTCACCCCATCCACTCCGTAGGTCTTCGCCTTGTAAACGGTACGCTCTTCGTCGTGACTTTCCTGGTATCCTATCATGCTCTTCAGATTCCACTGCCGGGATTGGGCGCTGAGGGAAGAGAAATCCGACTGACTGCTATACCCCATGATACCCTGACAAAATGCATTGTTGGCATTGGCCCACACCATCATGCCGTCTTGTACCAGTTCCAGCTCTTCTGTAGCAACACAGAAGTGCTCCAGAATGGTATAAGCCTTGGGGTTGACCGACTTGATCTTACTGTTGTAATCTTTCAGTATGGCGATACGGCTGGCATCGTAATTGGAGGCCGTTTGCTCTGTGGAACTGTTTTGTGTGAACCCTTTGGACAGGTCGAAACGGAATCCGTCCAATTTATACTCCTTCAACCAATGTTCCAATACCCGCTTGAAGTATTCGCGCGTGCCGGAAAAAGCATGGTTGAAGTCATGGAACACACTGTAGGGATGAGGCGCTGTAACATTGAACCACGGATTGTTGGGAGCAGTAGCAGAACCTTCCCAATATAATTTGGCAAAAGGATGATTACCCGTGGCATGGTTAAAGACAATATCCAGAATCACAGCCATGCCCCGTTTGTGTGCCTCGTCGATAAACTCCTTATAATCGGCTTCTGTACCGTAGGCCTTATCCGGAGCAAAATAGAAACAAGGATTGTACCCCCAACTGTCGTTCCCGTCGAATTCCTGTACAGGCATCAACTCGATGGCGTTTACACCCAACGATTTGAGATAGTCCAGTTTAGCAGTAACCGCTTTTATGGTACCCTCGGTGGTGAAATCGCGTACCAGAAGCTCGTATATCACCAGCTGATCGGCAGGAGGAGCAACAAAATTGGTCGCCGTCCACGTATAGCCGGTCTTGCCGGTCTGTAATATTGAGACTATCCCTTCAGTCTGATTAGGATAGCTTTTCAGATTCGGATACACTGAAGCCGGAATATAGGAGTCGTTAGACGGATCCAGAATCTTTTCGCAATAGGCATCCGCTATCTTCAGACTATTATCCACCAGATACTGGAAAGCATACTCCTTTCCCTTCTCCAGGTTGTTAACCGTAATCCACCAATAATCGCCATCCTTAAATAACTGCCAGGCATTGTCTTTGGTCCAATTATTAAAGTCGCCTATCAGGTGCACGTGACTTTTACCCGGGGCATAAAGAACAAGCGTTACCGAATTATCGTTCAGGTAATTTATTCCATCCTTCACGTTAGCCGGACGAGCCTGAGCAACCGGAGCCGTAGGTGTAAATACAGATTCATTCAGTGTAACAAAGATATCCGCACCACCGGCCGCTTTACCCTCTTTGGTCTTGTCGGCGCTGCGAAACACAAAGGCCAGCTTACTGATCTGTTCGCCGGCAGGTACCCCGTACCACGAACGTACATCGGGCGAAATAGTAAGTTTCCACTTGTCAGAACCCAGCGAAGTAAGCTTATATTTGGCACTGTTGTCACCCCAGGCAGGCGCATATTTCCAATCACTTCCGCTGGTGCTGAGGTTGGTGATAACACCGGTATGGGCATACACATCTCCGGTATAGCCCATCAACCCTTTATTGCCCTGCGTGGCATCAAAGATAATGTCTACAGCCCCTGATTCCGTAACAACCGCAGGTACGGTGGTAACCTGTGCATGCAGTACCGGAAACAAAAACAGAATGATAAATAAGGTGTGTAAAAATCTTCTCATGTGTATAATCTTTATTGGTTAGGAAAGAAAAGGGTATCCATAACCCCCCAAGGAGGATGAATACCCTTTCCGATTTTGTTACATAGTACTGATTACGGAAGCTTTTCGGTCCGGATAATCATATAATGTTTTGTAAGGTCGTTCAGTACAAGCAAGTATTCGCCACCCTTCTCGATAGGGAAGTTATCTCCGCCGTTCGACGAAACCCCAAAAGGAATATTGTTGGTAGTTGTTCCAATACCCCAGTTGTCGGCCCAGTCGTTATCTGCACGGAACTTGATAGTTTTACCAGCAATCAGGTTGATCTTCTGAATCACCCAGATGTGAGGCAATGTTTCAACCATATCCGTATCCGAATCCCATCCGGTAGGAGTAGCATCACCAATCACACCGATTGTAGCATATCTTTTGGCAGTAGCACCTTCGGCATACGGAACCATTGTAAAGGTAAGATCGGCCAGATTTACAGTAAGCGTGTAATAACCATCAGCAGCAGGAGCAGGGAAGTCGCCACCGTCATTGTTGGCACCCATTAAACCGGCACCCTTATAGGCGTAGCAGGTATCCCAGTTTCCGGCCTGCGTGATAATCTTGAAGCCACCGCTCCCGCTCTTGAAGAAACCGGTATAGGTATAAATCTTCTCACCCGGTTTGCTGTCGGCAGCAAACATCGGTTGCAGGTCTTTACCCACATTGGCCTTATCGTTACCCCAGCCGTACAAAGCGCCACCTACAATATAAAGGGCATCCTTCACCGGAACTTCGGCTATATACGGAGTAAATGTAAAGGTTTTAACTTTCGAATATACAACAGGAACCGCTGTTCCGTCGCCACCGGTCGAGCTAACCACAGCTTTAAGACGCAAGTCCAGTGTAAGCGGCTTAGATTCGATGGTATAAGCCATTGCAGCATTATTAAGCATTTTGGCAGTAATTACAGCTCTGTCGGTTGTAGAAGAAACCAATTCTACAGGCTCTTCGAAAGTACCTCCATGAATATCCGCCTGCACGGTATAAGTTACCGAAGCTGCGTACCCGTATTCACCTTTTTCCCAAAGTACATAACCTACCTGGTCGTTCAGGTTGGTTGTTTCTGTAATTACAAAGTTTTCCGGTAACACCTTTTCAAGTTCGGGTGCGACAATATTGTTGAAATCAAGCATTGTCACCTTATCATCCTCTTCGCATCCGAAGAAAGATAAACAGCATAGAACGAGAAAGAATATATTAATTTTTTTCATATTTCTGTTTAATTTATAAGTTGTACAAGCCTTGATTAATAACCTTCATTCTGAATAAGGTTTGTATTGGTACCCATATCATCCGAAGGAATGGGGAATACTTTAAAGTAGCTGGCAACGCCGGTACCGGTAGCAGAACCACCCTTCCAGGGCCATACGTAATCGTTGGAAGTAAACTTACCGAAACGGATCAGGTCCGTACGGCGCTGAGCTTCGTAAAACAATTCGCGTCCTCTTTCATCCAGAATGAAATCAAGTTTAAGATCTGCATCGGCAATAACCGCCTTGCTGTCGTCTGTATAGGCTCTCTTACGCAAGTCGTTGATGTACTTCAAAGCAGTGGCTCTGTCGCCGCCTGTTCCACCTCTCAACACAGCTTCCGCATAGTTCAGGTAAATCTCACCCAGACGGAAGTAGGGGAAGTCTACATACGCTTCGGCACTACCCGGATTAGAACCATCCTTGTTTACGTTATAGAACTTGGCAACAGGTATACCGTTGTCTTTAAACGTAGACTGATCCACAATCTCTACATTGGCAGTAAGTTCGGTACGTAACATGCTTCTGCGTGAGTCGAGAGTGCTGTTGCTTTCTTTTTCGAAAATCTTAAGTAAAGAAGATTTGGCACGAACACCCTGCCATGCACCCTTGGCATTGGTAGCCGACTGCATGTCTGACGAACCCATACACAACAGGTAAGTCATACCACCCCATGTCATGGTCTGGTCGCCATCGTAACGCAATGGATGAATCATTTCTTTAGACAAGTGATTGTCTGCGCGGAACATATCGCCGTAAACCGGTTCTAGCTGATAACCGGCAGCGATTACCTTATTAGAATAGGTGATACATTCTGTATATTTCTTTACACCTGCATACACTTCGGCATTCAGATACAATCTTGAAAGCAAAGCCCAGTTTGCAGCCTTGTTGGCATGACCGTAATTGGCACTAAAACCAACGGTAGGATCAAGCATATCTGCTTCACACTCCTTCAATTCGGTTTCGATGTAGGTAAACAATTCCGGACCCATAATCTGGTCGGGCAATACGTTACCAATCTTGCTGTTTTCAGTTACATGCGGAACATTTCTGTACAAGTCCAAAGCCTGTGTATAACACAAGGCACGAAGGTAACGAGCTTCGGCACGTAAAGTCTTAACCTTTGCAATCACATCAGCAGAGCAACCTCTGGCAGCCAGCTTATCGTCGGATGTTTCACGAAGAAAAGCATTCGCTACACTGATCTGATAAAACAAACGATAGTACGAACCTTTGATCCACGGACTTGAAGAACCCCAGGAGAGGATGTTAAAGTCGGGTATACCCGGGTCGTTCCATGCACAATGCGCTTCGTCGGAAGTCAGCTCCTGCATATTCCACAACACACGTAGGAAAGAAGCCTGGCTACCACCATCGATACCAACCACGTCCTGATCACTGTCGCCACCCGAGTTACCGCCAATTACAAAACCGGCATACAATTTGGCGATGCTTTGCTGGTAAGGTGCGATATCGCTTCCAAATACAACTTCAGAAACAAGCTCATCTTTATCCAAAGGCACCGTATCCAGGTCTCCCGTACAAGAGGTGACACTTAGGGCAGCACTTACCAAGAAGGCGGAAATTACATATTTATATTTATTTGTTCTCATATTTATATCATATTAAAAATTAAGGCTCAAACCAATCATATATACACGTGGACGAGGATAGATATTGTTGTCAATACCGTTGTTGTTGAATTCAGGATCCAGACCGTCGTACTTTGTAATTACAAACGGATTCTGTACCGTTGCATATACTCTTGCTTTTTGATCTTTAGTAAACACTTTGTTGAAAGTATAACCTATCGAAATGTTGTCCATACGCAGGAATGAAGCATTCTGGATATAGTAGTTCGACAAGTAGCGTGCATTGTTGAAGTTTGTATATTCGGCTGTAGTAACACGGTTCTTCAGGAATCCGGTCTGGTCGTACATCTGCGAACCACCCCAAGCTTCACGTTGCGACTGGATGTTGTTGTAAGCATAGTTTCCTAAGCTTGCACGCAATGCGAAGGCGAAATCCCAGTTCTTATAAGACAGCTGAGAAGAGAATCCCATAAATACATCCGGAGCCGCTTTCTTGTAAGTGATCAGGTCTTTTTCGTCGGTTTTGCCGTCGCCGTTCTGGTCTACGTAAGCACCTTCTACAGGCACACCTTCCGGAGTATAAACCTGTTCGTATACATAGAATGAGTTAAACGGTTTGCCAACAGCATGAATCAAGGCGTTGAAACCTGTACCACCATCGATACCACCGTGAATAGCACCCACATAGTTAGGATCGTCATTCAAAGTCATCTTGGTGATCGTGTTCTTGTTGTATGAAATATTATAACCGATGGTCCAGTCCCAATCCTTTGTTACAACCGGGTGAGCGTTGATACTGAACTCAACCCCCTTGTTTTCCAAAGTACCTACGTTGGTAAGCAACTGGTTGCTGAAGTTGGTACCGGCGGCAACCGATACGGTATTCAATAAATCCTTAGTTTCTCTGAAATAGAAATCAAGGGCACCGGTGATGCGGCCGTTCAGGAAGCCATAATCCAATCCGGCATTCCAGGTAGTTGTCTCTTCCCACTTCAGGTTTTCGTCGTATGCCAACGGAGCGATCAGCGAATACTTGGTATCGCCAAAGTAATAGTTGGCACCCGCCTTGCTGTACATGTAACGGGCCATGTAAGGATAGTCGCTGCTACCCAGGTTCTGCTGACCGGTTATACCGTATCCCAAACGCAATTTAAGATCAGACAATGCATCCACATCCTTCAGGAAAGCCTCTTCGTTCATCTTCCATGCCAGAGCAACCGATGGGAACAAACCCCAGCGACCATCCGGGTTAAAGCGTGAAGAACCGTCGTTACGCAATGTAAATGTTACCAGGTAACGATTCAACAACGTATAGTTTAAACGACCGAAGAAAGAAATCAGGTAGTTTTCAGATTCGTATTCGTCGCCTTCCTTATAGAACTCTTCACCCTTCGATTGAGCGAAGGCAGCAGAGTAGGGGTATCTGTTTTTTGTGCTGTTATAGAAATGCTGCCAGGAGTATCCTGCCATCACATCGATGTTGTTGATGCCGATCTCTTTGGCATAATTCAGATAGAAATCAAGTAATGTATTCCGTTTAAGCTGATAATAATAGGTGTTTTCACCAAATCCTTGCTTAAAGTTACCGGAAGTATAGGTCATAGGAGAGTTGTCCGCAATAATCACATCGCCTTCACTTTTTGAAACGTCGTAACCCACATTCAGGTTAGCACGTAAGTCGGGCAAGAAATGCATACGATAATCGATCTGAGCGTTACCGATACTTCTATATACGGTAGACTCGTCGTTACGCTGTTCCAACATGGCAACCGGGTTTGTAAGAGCGATATCTACTGGTTTGCCATCTGTTTTCATATAGATAAAATAGCCGTTTCCGTAGTTATTGTTATCCATATAAACAGGCTGAGTAGGATCAAACTGAGTAGCCATACCGATAGCACCCTGGTTGGCAAAACGGTTGGTGTTATAAACCCCCTTCACATTTAAGTTGATGTTCAACTTCTTGTCGAAGAAATTAGGATTGGCACTTAATGAACCCGTAACACGTTCGAGGTTGGAAGTCTTCAGGATACCATTCTCATTTGTATAAGCCACAGAAGCACGGTAAGGCATATTCGGAATTGCTCCGGAAATACTTACGTTATGGTCTGTGCTGTAAGCCGTTCTGAAAATCTGATCCTGCCAGTTTGTGCTGGTGTTACCCAAAGCCTTGGCCTGATTGCTTCCGGCACCGAATTTTGTAGTTACAAAATTGCGGAAAGTCTCGGAATCCATCACACTTACTTCGTTGTACTTGGTACTAACGGAGAACGAACCGTTGTAATCCACTTTAACCCGGCCGGTCTTACCAGTCTTGGTCGTGATGATGATTACACCGTTTGATGCACGCGAACCGTAGATAGCGGTAGCCGAGGCATCCTTCAGGATTGTAAATGTAGCGATATCGCTGGGGTGAACGGTAGCCAACGGGTTAGACATCCCGCTGATACCCTGATTGTCTACAGGAACACCGTCGATAACGATAAGCGGATCGTTGCTGGCCGACATGGACGAACCTCCGCGGATACGGATTGCAGCCGAAGCACCCGGAGCACCACCATCGGTAACAACACTCACACCGGCAGCCTTACCTACCAGCAGGTCTGAAGCCGAAGTAGCCATACCCTTGGTAAGTTTATCGGCATCAATAGCCAATACAGAGCCGGTAACGTCTTCCTTTTTAACAGAACCGTAACCAATAACCACTGTACCTTCCAGCATAACGGCATCTTCCTGAAGAACCACCATCAATACCGGAGCAGCCTTTACCTCTGTGGGTTTGTATCCTACAAATGAAATGGAAATAGTAGCATCTTGAGGAGCTTGAAGCTGGAAATTACCATCCAGATCGGTTACCGATCCGATTGTAGATCCTTTAATAACAACATTCGCACCAATAATTGGTATACCGCTGGCATCTTTCACATGGCCTTTTACAGTTATTTGCTGTGCAAAGACACCGAGGGAGAATAGTAATCCCATCGCAACAGACAGGATAATTCTAACCTTACAAGAATGAATCTTCTCTTTCATGCATTAGTTAATTTAAGATTAATACTCTATTTTGTGTTTAATTTTAATAATTTCAGTCAACGATGCAAAAGTATATACACAAAACAGATTTATGGGTTAAATAGTTGGTTTAAGCCCTTTTATTCCATGCAAACGATTCCGCAAACGTTTGCACAAATAAGTAAATCTTGTTATAATTTCATAATAAGTTTGTCGGATATGCTAATTGTTAATTAAAAACTATTATTTTTGAGTAATGAAAAGATCCTAACAAATGAAAAAGCGGCAAATAACGATAAAAGATATAGCGAAATCACTTAATGTAGCACCCTCAACCGTATCCAGGGCTCTGGCCGATCATCCGGACATCAGCAAGGAAACAAAAGAGCTGGTTCTTGCTTTTGCCAAAGAGCATAAATACAAACCCAATGCCCTTGCACTGAGTTTGCGCACAAGCAACACCAAAACCATCGGGGTGATACTTCCTCAGATTGTGCATTTCTTCTTTTCATCGGTTTTGTCGGGTATCGAAGACGAGGCCGAAAAGGCCGGATACCGGGTGATCATCTCCCAAAGCAACGAAGTGTTCGAGCGCGAGGTGCGCGGGGCATACACCCTGCAGGAATCCCGTGTGTGCGGAGTGCTTGCTTCGGTGGCGAAAACAACCACCTCCTTCTCGCATTTTCAGGAACTGATAGACAGCGGAGTGCCGGTAGTGTTTTTCGACCGAATCTGTACCGGAATTCTTACAGACCGTGTGGTGGTAGACGACTATGCCGGTGTGCAAACAGCCGTGGAGTACCTTATTAATACAGGCTGCCGGCGTATTGCCTTTTACGGATCCGAATCGCACATGCCCATTTCGCGCAACCGGCGCATGGGGTACGAAGATGCCCTGCGCAAACACGGAATATTTGTGGATAAATCGTTGATGACCATCTGCAATAATTACAAAGATGCCCTTGCAATCACTCCCTCTATGCTTAATTTGCCAGAGCCTCCCGATGCCTTTTTTGCCGTAAACGACGAAACCGCTCTGGGTATCCTCAATGTGGTGAAGGCCAAAGGGCTTAAAGTACCCGACCAGGTATCCATCTGCGGGTTCACAAACAATGCCATCGCAGAGATAAGTAATCCCCAGCTTACGTCGGTCGACCAGCACGGATACGAAATGGGGGCCACCTCCATGCGTCTGCTGCTCGATCATATCGAAGGACGGCGCGAGAGCGATCAGATTGTCAATAAGATAATCAAGACAAATTTGGTTGTCCGCGAAACCACCCGCTGACTTTTTTAGTCCGGCGGGCTTCGCTTTTCAGATTAATTCACTAAGTTTGCTGCGGTGAAAAACCTTAAAGCATCATTTTATGAAGAAAAAACCTTTTTTGAACTTCTGGCAAATATGGAACCTTACCTTTGGTTTCCTCGGTATACAATTCGGATTTGCACTGCAAAACGCAAACTCAAGCAGAATTTTACAAACCTACGGAGCAGATGTGGAACATCTTTCGCTCTTCTGGCTGGCAGCGCCGCTAACGGGGATGATCATCCAGCCCATCATAGGTCATTATTCGGATAAAACATGGTGCCGGTTGGGCCGCCGCCGTCCGTTCTTCCTTGTGGGAGCCATCCTTACCACCATCGCTCTGGTGCTGATGCCCAATGCGGACCTCTTCTTATCGCCCGGAACGGCCCATGCCATCTTGTCGCCGGTATTGATCGGAGCCGGTATGCTTATGATTATGGATGCCTCCATCAATGTAACCATGGAACCATTCAGGGCCCTGGTGGGAGATATGTTGCCGGACGAGCAACATACCAAGGGATTCTCCATCCAGACATTCCTTATCGGGGTGGGAGCCGTGGTAGGCTCGCTGTTACCCAGTATCATGAATAACTTTTTCGGACTGTCCAACACCGCTGATCCCGGCGAAGTGCCCGACAATGTGAAAGTGGCCTTCTACGTTGGGGCCGCCATCCTGTTCAGCAGTGTGATGTGGACCATCGTTAAGACCAAAGAATATTCGCCTGAGGAGCTAGCCGCTTTCTCCGAAATGGCAACAACCTCCGAAGTAAAGAAAAAGAATGGTTTCCTCGAGATACTGCACGATATCAGGCATATGCCCAAGGTAATGGTGCAGCTCGGGATGTGTCAGTTCTTCTCCTGGTTTGCCCTCTTCTCGATGTGGGTTTATACCACACCTGCACTGGCGCAACATGTGTACGGCGTAACTGACCCCGCATCTGCGCAGTATGCGGTGGCGGCCGATAAAGTGGGAGAGCTCTTCAGCGTATACAACTTTGTGGCCATGCTGTTTGCCCTGATGCTGATACCCATCGCCAAAGGAATCGGCCGGAAAGCAACCCATGCCGTATGCCTTCTGCTGGGAGGCGGGGGACTAATCACCATGTACCTGTTTACCAATCCGGACCTGATGTTCGCCTCCATGATAGGTATCGGTATAGCCTGGGCAAGTATCCTGGCCATGCCCTACGCCATCCTATCAGACAGTCTGCCTCCCGCTAAAATGGGAACTTATATGGGAATATTCAACTTCTTTATCACCATTCCCCAGATAGTAAACGGCGTAATCCACGGCTGGATAGTAAACCACGTGTATAACGGTCAGCCAATCTACGCCCTTTTAACCGGCGGATGTTTCCTGATCCTTGCAGCCGTTTCGGTAACCCTGATCAAAGAAAAGTCCAAAGTAAAGGCTTGATATTATCAGTAGATTTAAACACAACCGGCAAAGAACGAAAACTAATCGTCACCCTTACGGGAGGCGTAGATTTCATTTCCTCTTGCCATGTATAAAAACAAAGTACATCAACAAGCAAGCCACCAGTGCCATGGCGCCACCAAAATAGAAAGGCACTTTGCTGTTCATATGGTCGTACATCCATCCGCCTATGAAACTGGCTGGAAGCAACGTGAAACCAAGTGTAGCGTGATATAGTCCATAACCAGTACCTTTCATTTCCTTCGTTGTAATGTCTGAAACAAACGATTTTTGACTTACATCTGTAAGTGCGCTATAAATGCCATACAAAACAAAAAGAGGTATAAAGGCATAGAAACTAGTACAATACCCAAAGAGCAAATAAGTTACGGCATAAACAGCGAAACCCGCAACTATCAATTTCTCACGTCCTATTTTGTCTGATAATTTGCCTACAGGAATCGCTAACAAGACAGAAGTAGCATTAAAAATCATGTATATAAAAGGTATCCAAGCCTTGTCTATCCCTGTTTCTGATGTCTTTATAAGTAGCAGTGCATCAGACGAATTGCCCAATGAGAACACAAACACTATCATCAGAAAAAGATAATATCGTTTGGGCAACATTCTTATAGAAACCATTTTCTTCGCTTTCTTATCAGCCCATTTCACTTCCTTAACTCCTATAATTACTGCCAACACACCCAATATGGCAGGAATCGTCGCCCACAAGAAAAGACTGTGATAATCATTGCACAGAAGATAGAGCAACAAACTCGCAAGTAACGGACCTACAATGGCACCGCTATTGTCCATAGCCTTTTGAAATCCAAAGTTTTTACCTATCTCATTTTTATCAATGGATGCAACTATCAGACTATCACGGGGAGCAGCTCTCAATCCCTTTCCTATTCTCTCGGGGAAGCGGGCAATTAAAACTTGCCATGGTAGTGTTACCAATGCATAAAAGGGAGTAAAAATAGCCGTAAGACCATACCCCAAAATCATGAATGGCTTATTGCGACCTATT
>NZ_JBFWMI010000091.1:0-12376 GCF_050251695.1 Macellibacteroides sp. | reverse complement strand
AAGACTTCCTTCAGATTACACCTCGCGATGAACACCCTTGTCGTTGGCTGGACGCTTCCCGCTGTTAGGGCGCGTTGGGGACTTACACCCGTTAGAATACGTTCGTGCTGGGCGAACAATAAAAAAGCAAGTACATGTTTTTTTACAAGTACTTGCTCAAAAACAGGACTCCACACATTCAATAAATAAAGTGGAGCCTGCCAATATCATTAAAACAATTATATTAAAGAATCCGGACAAAGATGATCCTTTTCAATATCTTTAAAGTAATTATAGGTACCTACTTTCAACTCAGCACAAGCCGATTCATCGCAAACGATAATTCCCTTCGGATGAAGCTGCAATGCGGTGATAGTCCACATCTGATTGATAGAACCTTCAACCACCTGAGCCAATGCACGAGCTTTGTTGTGTCCATTCACCATTATCAAGACCTCTTTCGCATCTAAAACAGTACCCACACCTACAGTAACCGCAGTCTTGGGAACTTTATTTACGTCGTTGTCAAAAAATCTGGAATTAGCAATAATCGTATCCGTTGTCAAAGTCTTGATACGGGTACGAGACGACAGAGATGAGCCTGGCTCGTTAAATGCGATGTGGCCGTCAGGGCCGATACCACCTAAAAACAAATCCACCCCACCAACAGCTTTCATCTTAGCTTCATAAGCCGCGCATTCAGCTTCCAAGTCGGCAGCATTACCATTCAAAAGGTTTGTATTTTCGGGATTGATGTCTATATGGCTGAAAAAGTTATTCCACATAAAGGAATGATAACTTTCCGAATGTTCCTTTGGCAATCCTACGTATTCATCCATATTGAATGTGATCACATGCTTGAAAGATACAACTCCCTTTTTGTTCAATTCAATAAGATTTTTGTACATACCAAGGGGTGAAGAACCTGTTGGCAATCCTAGGACAAAAGGTTTTTCAGCCGTTGGATTGGCTTTTTGAATACGCGAAGCAACATAGTTAGCAGCCCATTTCGACAATTGATCGTAATTAGGCTCAATAATTAATCTCATAGTTTTTTATATTTAAATCGATTGTTTAGATTCTTTCAATGCGTTTGCCATTGCTTTACCTAATGTAATACACTGCTCATACATATCTTCTTTCAGACTCATCTTCTCTTCGGCGGTAGCTCCTATAAATTCCCAGTTCATTTTTTCACCAAAAGCAGCTAATCTTTTACAAGCGGCACCAGACCATGTAAAATTACCAAAATAGCCAAAACAGCGTTTCTTAACTTCCCGGATTTCAATCTTTGACAAAATCGAATCTACTTCGGGAAAAAGGGCATTACTGTATGTAGGACTTCCCACAATCAACCCTTTGTATTTAAATACATCCATCAGCACATTCGATGCATGCGATTTGGATACATTATGCATTACAATATTCTTGACCCCGTTCTCAGCCAATGAGGCGGCAATCGCTTCGGCCATCTGTTCCGTATTTCCGTACATGCTGCCATATATGATACAAACGCCATCTTCACCTTCGTAACGACTCAACTTATCATAAATCTCGATTGCTTTGTCTTTATGTTTCCGCCAAACAGGTCCATGCGTAGAACAAATGGTGTTTACTTCAATTGTGTCTAGTTTCTTCAAAGCCCGCTGAACCGGATTACCATATTTTCCAACGATATTGGCATAATAGCGAACCATCTCATCCCAGAATCTGTCAACATTCATATCCTCATCGATAACAGCTCCTGAAAGCGCTCCGAAAGTACCGAATGCATCTGCTGAAAATAATATTTTATCCGTTGTCTCGTACGTAAACATAACTTCAGGCCAATGGACCATCGGAGCCATAACGAACATCAGCTGGCGTTTACCCAATGATAGAGTATCTCCCTCCTTCACTTCATATAAACCTGTAGTAATACCATGATATCCTTCCAACATACCGAAGGTGGTTTTGTTCCCGATAATCTGCACATCAGGATATTGCTGACGGAGTAGTCTGATGCTGCCTGCATGATCGGGCTCCATATGATTCACAATCAGGTAATCCAGCGATTTTCCTTCCAGCGCATCTGCAATTTTTCTAAGAAAAGCATCCGAATAGCATACATCCACGGTATCTATCAGAACTGTTTTTTCATCTACTATCAAATACGAGTTATAAGAGACTCCGTACGGCAGCGGCCACAGGTTCTCAAAGAGGGCCTTCTGACGGTCGTTTACTCCTACGTAATATACCTTATCCGCAATACTTGTCAGTTTATACATAATTTAATTCTTTTTTTGCAGTGCCCGATAAACGAACCAGCATCCTGCCAAAACGAAAGGAATGCTGAGCACTTGTCCCATATTAATCAACATAGAAGCTTCAAATTCTTCCTGATCATTCTTTAAAAACTCAATAAAAAAGCGGGAAGCGAAAACACAAATCATAAAAATACCGAAGATAAGACCTTCCTTCTTGAAAGCCTCTTTTCGGAAGTACAACCACATGCAAAGAGCGAATGTTATCAGATAACACAACGCCTCATAAAGTTGGGTTGGATGACTTGGTGCAGTAAACACTGGGGCAGCTCCCATTTTCCATTGATGCAAGTTGTCAATAAAACGGAATCCCCACGGAACATCCGTTACATGACCATAAATCTCGTGATTCATTAAATTACCCAGTCGAATCATTGCTGCTACAAGCCCGGTAGGTACCACAAGCTTATCGAAAGCCCACATCATACTTTTATGACTGACCTTTTTCGAATAGAAATAGATAGCAATAATAATACCCAATGTACCTCCATGACTGGCTAAACCTCCCTCCCAAATCTTCAATATCTCGATTGGGTTGGATAAGTAATACTGAGGTGCATACAAAAGGCAATGACCTAAACGAGCTCCAACCACCGTTCCAATCATGGTATAGATCAATAATTGATCCAGCCACGCAGTATCCAGTTTTTCGTTTTTCCACATACGCTCCACTATCTTGTAGCCAATCAGAAAACCGAATGCAAAAGCCAGTCCGTACCAACGTATTTCTCGTGAACCAATGGAAAAGATAGCAGGATCTGCTGTCCAGGTAATAAATGATAACATAGTATTTATATTTATATCCGTAAGGAAGACTGGTATTATACCAGTCTTCTTATTAAATCTTCCTTATCGCCGTAAAGCATATCGATCACCGGTAATTCAATCATAGTGTAGGCACCCGGCTGTTGCTTAAACGAAGCACGTGCAACAGATACTAAAATCTGAGCAGTAAGCGCAGGATTGTTGATTTTCATATTGAAATCGATCAACTGATTCTGCGTTTTTCCAGATACACCTTTACGCGTAAGCTGAACACCATGACCCATATCCAGCAAATTATCCACACATTCCACCTGCATTACATGTGTCTCGTCGTGTGCAAAATATTCGTCGGCTTTAATTGCTGCAGCAACCTTAGCAAAATCATATCCCTCTTTAACTTCAATATATACCATTCTGCGGTGAATACCGGTTCCTGTTGGAATAGTCATACTTAATGCGGCCTTTACACCTTCAATGGCTTTTACTGCAACAGTATGTCCCATACTCATACCTGGGCCAAAGTTCGTATATGTAATACCTTTAGGCACCATCGCCTCAAGTAGCGCACGAACAACCGAGTCGCTTCCCGGATCCCATCCTGCAGAAATCACAGATACAGCATTGTGAGCTTTTGCTACAGCATTCAGAGAGCGGCGCAGAGCAACAATTCCTCCATGAATATCGTAGCTGTCCACCGTATTGATACCCAATGAAAGAATTTCCTTCGCATAAGATTCTACGCTACGGGTTGGGGTACAAAGCACAGCAACATCTACCTTTTCAAGTTCGGTGATTTTACTAACCACCTTATATTCCTTAAGCTCGACCGGAACCTCTGATGGATTACGACGAACAACGCCTGCAACCTCAAAATCGGGTGCAGCTTCCAAAGCCTCTAAAACATATTTTCCAATATTGCCATATCCCACAATGGCTGCTCTAATCTTTTTCATGCGTTTATTTATTTCTTTCTATTTTAGGCTGCAAAGTTAATCATAATATAGGGAGATACAACAAGATAGCCCAGACTTTTTATTATCAGTCCGGGCTCATCAAATATCAACTGTACTATTTATTCACTTATTTCTTTTCAAAACCTGCATCAAACGCTCTTGACGAAGGCATAAAGTCAAAGTGCTTCACTAAACGGCACGATTCTTCTGCTCCTTGTTCCCTATCCATGGCACTGTCTTCCCACTCCACAGAAAGCGGACCGGAATATCCAATATGATTAAGTGCCCGGATAATCTCCTCAAATTTAATTTTTCCTCTTCCCAAACTTCTGAAGTTCCAAAAACGGCGGGGATCTCCAAAGGTTACATAACCACCAAAAACACCCACCTGCTTAGGAGTGTCACTCCAGTAAACATCTTTCATGTGCACATGGAAAATTCTTTCCGGGAACTGATATATGAAATCAACATAATCAACCCCCTGATAACCTAAATGACTTGGATCATAGTTGAATCCGAACGAAGGGTGATAATTAACAGCTTCCAACGCTCTTTTCGCGGTAACCGTATCGAAAGCTATTTCAGTAGGATGTACTTCCAATGCAAAACGAACCCCTAACTCCTGATAAGCATCTAATATAGGAGTAAATCTTCGTGCAAAATCGGCATATCCCTCATTCACCATCTCTTCCGTTACCGGAGGAAACGAATACAAATAATGCCAGATGGAACTTCCGGTAAAACCTACCACCGTATCAACACCCAGGGCTTTGGCGGCATGAGCCGTACGAATGAGCTCTTCGGCTGCTCTCTGACTAACACCTTCCGGGTCACCATCACCCCAGATATAATCGGGCAGAATACTTTTATGGCGCTCATCAATCCGATCGCACACAGCCTGACCGATCAGATGGGTGGAAATCGTGTGTAATTGCATTCCATAAGACGATAACAAATCTTTAATCTGTATATAATATTCTTTGTCAGATCGACGAACATCCAAATGATCGGGCAGCCCCAATTCCAATCCATCGTAACCAAAAGCCTTAGCCTTCTCACAAACTGTCTGCAAAGGCAAATCCCCCCATTGCAAAGTATATAACGTAACCGGTCTAGCCATACTATATAATATTTAATCAACCATTATTACCCATTTCTTATCACTGTTACTGGAAGCTACTACAGTTTCAATAAACTGCATCCCCCTCACTCCTTCCTGCACAGAAGGGAAATCCAGACATAAGGAAGAAGGTTCTTTTCCCTCTTTCATTGCCTGCAACGTTAGAGCAAAATTTCTGTAAATATTTGCAAAAGCCTCAATGTATCCCTCAGGATGACCACCCGGGGTACGCGAATTATGAGCAGCCATCTCAGACATATACCCATTGGATGTCCGAATCATTTCTCTCGGACGATCAGGCCACTTCATCCACATGGTATTGGGCTCTTCCTGGCACCACTCCAAACCGCCTCTTGTTCCGTAGATACGAATTTTTAGCGCGTTTTCTTCACCAACTGCAATTTGCGATGCAGTCAGTACACCTTTTGCATCCCCTTCGTATCTGATCAGCATTGCTCCGTCATCATCCAATAAACGTCCGGGAACAAACGTATTCAGCTCCGCACATAATTCTATTGCTTTAAGCCCGGTAATATATTCAACTAAATTAAAGGCATGTGTGCCGATATCACCCATACACCCCGCTTTACCCGATCGCTTAGGATCTACCCGCCATGCAGCCTGCTTATTTACACCAGCACAATCACTATATAACCAGCCTTGGGGATATTCCACATAAACACGGCGCACTTTTCCTATATCACCACGCAAAACCCTTGTCCGAGCCTCCTTCACCATGGGGTAACCCGTATAGGTATGTGTAAGTGCAAATAATTTTCCGGAAACTTTCACCTGTTCTCGTAATGCCTTAGCCTCCTCCAGCGTATAGGTAACCGGCTTGTCCAGTACAACATGGAATCCATGCTTCAAGGCCATCATAGCCGGTTCGAAATGCACATGATTGGGTGTAACGATAGAAACGAAATCCATCCGTTCAGCTTCCGGAAGCTTGGCTTCCTCTTCGATCATCTCCTGATAAGAATTGTAAATCCGGTCTTCCGGCAAGAAAAGGTTACGTCCGGAAGCGACAGAAACAGAGGGTGTACCACTAAAGCATCCACACACCAGGTCTATCTGACCATCCAGATTAGCCGCAATACGGTGTACAGCTCCAATAAAAGAACCGTTGCCTCCGCCTATCATTCCCATTTTAATTTTTTGTTTCATAACAATATCGTACTATGGTTTTTACAAAAGTTATGGAACAAATCTAAGAAAAAAAATGAGTGATGCTATTATTTATTCATTATTTATTTTTAATATCAAATAATAAGGTTTTCTTTGTGGACTGGAAGTCGGAATATTTTAATCCGAATCAAACAACAGTGTTAACCATTAAAACCTCAACTATGATGAGTAAAAAAGAATTTTCTATTCTGGCGTGTTTAATTTTGTTCTGCAACTGCAGCAATCCTTTAATAGAAGAAGAAAAACCAGACTCTAAAACCTATCCTGTTCAATTTAGCGTCCAACTAAGCAAAGAGGTATTGCCATACGTTGCGACCAAAGGTTATCCAACGGGAATCATTCCGGAACCACAAACTAAAGCAGACGAGATTACCGAACCTGCACCAGGCACATTGGAATCAATCTGCACCACAATTGAATATGTAGTCTATAAGGTAGACAACACTACCGCCCCCTTCAGGAAACAGCATTACAGTAGTACCGACTCTCAGGATTTTGGAATCATTTACGATCAACTACCCATGGGGAGCTATAAAATTTGTCTGCTTGCACATTCCTCTGCAACTGATTCACTAAACAACAACTCATTTACATTTCAAGAGACAACCGACACATTTTATAAGCAAATAACACTTGAGATAGGATCTGGGGAAGAAATAATACAGGATATAAATCTCGAACGAATAGTTGGCAAACTAGAGTTCTTTGCAACCGACAGTGTTCATTCGGGAGTCAAGCAATTTGAAATCAAACTCTCAGGATATCCCGACAAGTTCAACATACTGACCGGAATCGCAACAGCATCCTCAGACACAACAGCCTTTACCCATCTTTTTTCTCCTGAAGATATTGGAAAAATAAATCAGAGTCATTCCTTGCTCACATTTATTCCCGAAACCGGAAAAACGATGTCGGCTAAGATAAAGTCGACAAACCACGCCGGGCAATTACTCAGAGACTATCACATTGCTTCCGTAACACCTGAAATTAATAAAATGGTACGATATTCGGGAAAGTTATACGAATCACGGTTAAGCAACGATACATTTACATTATATCCTGTCAGCACCAACTGGGGTGGTACGATAGAAACTCCATTAGGCGATTGATAATATACATTTACAGGGGTATTGGTGTCCTTGACAGGCTACCAACATCCCTGTGATTTACTTATCTCTTGTATAAGAACAGCTTCCAGCGTTCTTCTGCACTTCCATTCACATACATATCATACCTGGCCATAGTAAAAAATAAATCAGATAATCTGTTTACAAAGCGAAGTACAGTTTCGGGAAGCGGATCTTGCTTATGTAATGTCCACAACCGTCTTTCTGCTCTACGGGCAACCGTACGGGCAAGCTGACAATGTGCTGAGACCGGTGTACCTCCGGGAAGAATAAAATATTCACTTTCAGAAATGGCAGCCGTAATCCGATCGATCTCCTTTTCGCAGTAAAGATCCATATCCTCCTTTATCTTATTGGGATTTTTATCCCTCAAAGCCGACGGTGTAGCAACTTCAGACATAGCAACCATCAGCTCCACCTGGATAGTAAACAAGAATGAATGCCATTCGTGGTTTTCCGGCAAAAGCGATCGGACAACCCCTATGGTTGAATTTAATTCATCCAAGCAGCCATTGGCTTCAATCCTGATATCATCCTTATCCACCCTCTCGCCGCCAAAAATACCAGTACGACCTTTATCGCCTCCTTTTGTATAAATCTTCATATAACTAACATTTATGGTTCCACAGATTCATCAAATCGAGCTCGCCCCAATATAGATGAGTATAACCTGCTATTGTATTCTTATAACGAAATAAATTTGTTTTTGTTCTCAATCCCTTCGCATTATATATAGAAACATCTGATATTGAATCCATTTGAGGATCATTAATCCGGGAATAATGAAATTCATGCCCCCGTATATTCTCAATTCCATTATATGTAAATGTACGGTAACCAAGGGTAAGTTTCATATCTTGCATGGTAGCTTCCTGGTCAAAAACACCAACCATCGAATAAGGGTTGCCATCCATGCCAACAATCACCTTACTTAGATACATCATCCCTCCGCATTCGGCTAAAAGATTACCTCCATTCTCTGCAAAGGCTTTTATGGAGCGAAGCATTGTCTTATTTTCTGTCAGCTTGTCCAAATATAATTCTGGATAACCTCCTGGCAGATATACCAAATCTGCAGAAGGTAATTTAGCATCATCAAGAGGACTAAAAAAGACAACTTTTCCCAACCGTTTTAATTGAGCCAGATTTTCTCTGTAAATAAAATTAAAAGCATTGTCGTAAGCAACTGCAATCTTAATGTCACCTCTAATATCCAACTCGTCCTGCTCAGACTTATCAGGCAGGCAAAAAGGCATGTTTGATATTTTAAGCAAACGATCCAAATCAACAAACTCCTCTATAATCTCTGCCGCTCTGTTTGCGAAATCATCCATACAAAAAGAATTGTCAATTGACAAGCCTAAGTGTCTGGAAGGAACTTCAAGCTCTTTTTTGTTCGGGATGTAGCCCAAACACTCAACCCCTGTATCCTTACAGGCTTGTTGTAAATAGGCATAATGAGTCTCTGAAGACACCCGATTAAAGACAACTCCTGCAATGTTTAAGTTTTTATTAAAATGTTTATAACCAAATAAAACAGGAGCTGCCGAATAAGCCATTGATTTCGCATTCAGTATCAACACAACAGGGATTCCAAGCAACTCTGCCAATTTAGCGCTACTACCCTTCATACCGTCGTATCCGTCATAAAGACCCATAACTCCCTCTGTAATACAGACATCCGAATTGGTACCATATTTAGCATATAAATTTCGGATATGCGATTCAGAGGATAAAAATAAATCAAGATTTACCGACTCTTCACCTGCGGCTAGCAAATGATATTTAGTATCAATATAGTCGGGGCCACATTTAAAGGGTTGTGCCTTCAAACTCCGATTCTTCAATGCCCTGAGTAGTCCGAGAGTAAAAGTAGTTTTACCGCTCCCTGAAGAGGCAGCACCTACCAACAATTGAGGTTTCATAAATAATTAAATCTTAATTTTCTTGTACAAATATAAATAAACATCTTAACTTTGCCCCTGATTTGGTGATACGATCGCATTCTGCGATTTGTATAAAAGGGAATCCGGTTTGAATCCGGAACAGTACCCGCTACTGTAAAGTCCTTACTTTCAAAAGTAGAAAGTAATAAAAGAAAGCAAGCTCACACCACTGTTTCGAGAGAAATGGGAAGGTCGCTTTCTGGACATAGTCAGGAAACCTGCCAGTCGATAAATAAATTCCGCATCCTCGGGTTAAAGGATGCCATTTATTAACTATTATTTCTCAAACATGAAAAGAAAAGGTTTACTAACAACCCTGTTGTGGGGATGTGTTGTAATTTGTTCGTTAGCGCAAGTCACGCTAAGCGGAAAAGTTGTTAACGTTAAAAACGGAAAACCCATTGAAGGAGTTAACGTCCGGCTCGAACAAACCACCATTGGTTGCGCAACCAATAGTAAAGGCGAATTTATACTTAAAAATGTTCCCGATGAATCGTTCACACTTCGGGCCAGTTGCCTGAATTACATTCCTGTAGAAAAGAAAATCCACGGAACACAATTGAACATGCTTATTGAAATGGAAAATTCAGGCATAAATCTGGATCAGGTTGTAATTACAGGAACCGGAACCCATCGCAGGATACAAGACAGCCCTGTCCCAGTGGAAATAATCAACGGGAACGATTTAAAAAGAGCTGGCATCACAAATTTTAAAGATGCATTAAACATGCTGAATCCCTCTTTTTCATTTTCCACCACGGCTATGGCCAGTTATATGACATTAAACGGTCTGGGGAATAAGCATATCCTGGTTCTTATTAACGGACAGAAGCTTGCCGGAGATGTATCCGGAAATGTTGATCTTTCCCGTATTAATCTTAGCAATGTCAAACGAATTGAAATACTGAAAGGAGCAGCTTCATCTCTTTACGGATCGGAAGCAATGGGTGGTGTCATAAACATAATTACCGATCAGCCTAAAAATCTGATCAATGTTACCTCTGAAACCCGCTTTGCTGAAGAAAATCAATTCGATCAGACAATCAATCTGGATATCAACACCGGAAAATTCGGTTCGTTTACAACCTATAACAGACGACAATCGGATGGCTGGCAGCTAAACAATCAAGCCATCACATACGACTCAAAGGGAAACGAGAAGCTGACTGAAACAAACAAGAAAGCTTCTGATAAATTTTACTCCAACATTCTGACCCAGCACTTCACCTATTCTGCAACGAAAGCTCTATCGTTCTATGCCCGGGGCAGTATGTATAATAAAGAGAATGACCGTCCTGTCTCAGAATACGACTATAACCTGGCATACAATGATTATAGCCTGGCACTTGGAAGTAAGTTTCTTTTAGGAAATGCATCCTATATCAGTCTGGATTTGTACAATGACAATTTTGAAGGGACCAAAGAATATATCAAGGATGTAAAAGATAAAAAGGGAAATATTACCATAAAGAATGGAACATCGGCATTAAGTAAACGCCAACACTATTACAATGCCAATCTAAAAAGTGTATTCATGGCTGGAGACTTCAATAAAATCACAATAGGATCCGAATACATTACCGACAAACTGAAGAATCCGGAAGCACTTGCGGGAGACAAACAAGCGTACACGATGGCCTTGTATACACAAGATGAAATCAAATTCTTACAGAATTTTCAGGCGATCGTTGGGTTGAGATATATTTACCATGAAACATTCAAGAACAGATTTACTCCCAAGCTGTCACTTATGTATTCACCCGGAGCATTTAATTTCAGAGCAACCTACTCCAGTGGATTCAGAGCTCCTTCGTTGGAAGAACTCTATTACAACAAAGAGAAAAACGGAACGCTGAGTGCCGGAAACATTAACCTTAAGCCCGAAAAAAGTAATTATTATGCAATAAACGGAGAATTCATGAGCAGGCTGTTCTCGATTTCTGCGACTGCCTACATTAACAATTTAGACAATCTTATCACCAGTAAACAAGTTGCCCTTACCGAAACAGACATTGCCAACAGTATAACCAAACGTATGGAATACCAGAATGTTGATAAAGCACGAGTAAAAGGAGTCGATATTTCAATAAACAGCTATCTGGGATATGGTGTATCAATGGGTGGTTCGTACAGTTATGCGGATGCAAAAGACACGAATACGGATTCGCGTTTACCTCGTAGTATAAAGCATTCCGGAAGTATAAACAGCAATTGGAACAAAGTATGGGGCTTTTACACATTAAATGTCAATCTTGCAGGCAGACTTCAAAGTAAACGATTTGAAACCGGCACGTATGGAAATGCACCAGGTTATCAGTTATGGAATCTATCTACACGACATACATTCAACCACCTAGCAAACTTTATACTTGAGCCCGGTATCGGGATCGAAAACATTTTTAATTATCGTGACGACCGGCCTTACAACAGTAATTATGCCACTCTGTCGCCCGGTCGAACTTTCTATATAAGTTTACTTCTTAAATTTCGTAAGTAATGAAATATACATTCATATGCCTTGCCCTATTAATAAGCTTAGTATGTAAGGCAAGCAACGGGGATAATTTTGAAGAATCAAATTTGTTTGAAACAATGCAGCAAGGAGACAAAGCTGCATTGTTGATTGTTCATTTCGGTACTACACACGATCTTACCAGAAAACGTACAATCGAAGTGATAAATAATAAAATGAAATCAGCGTTTCCTGATGTTACTATTCGTGAGGCTTACACTTCCCGGATTGTAATTAACCGACTGAAACAAAAGAGCATAATCAAACAAACGCCCACCGAAGTATTATTATCATTAAAAAAAGAAGGGTATACGCATATTATAGTGCAATCAAGCAATATAATCGAAGGGATAGAGATGGAAGCGTTGCGTCGTGAAATCGAAAACATGGAACCGCAATTCAAAGATATCCGTATTGGAAATCCACTTCTGTACACAGTGGAGGATTACGAAAAAGTGGTAGATGTTCTTAGTGCAGAATATA